>JAEXBH010000211.1 GCA_023394215.1 Bacillota bacterium
CGCTACCATGCTTCATAGGCAACCCGTATTCGTATGAATTTCCGGCTGAATCCGTAAAAGCAATCCTACCTAACTTAGGGTCTTCTGTAAATGTGAAAATTGCAGTATTTGCTACATCTCCAAAAAACTTTGTAGGGTAGGGCTTTCCTCCCTTTTGATTATGAATACCGTCTACTTTTATAATGCTGTTTGTTACATTTGCAGTTCCGTTATCAAGCAATATTGAACCGTACTTTGTTATATCAATTGTTGAATTATCTATATTAGGAGTTGTTGCAAATATAATTGCATAAAATGTACTGGCTAAATTAATATTATAAATCAACTGAGAATTTGCCATACTGAATGCTTTATCAAACCTAAATCTCACCCCTATGCTTCCATTAAGCGTGTAAGTTGTATTTTCAAGATTATAGGGTGCACTTCCTCCGACATTTACAGTTCTCGGTCTTGTATTGTAAGTTTGTACTATTTCAGCATTTATAACTTTTGACTGATCCCCTGTACCGGCTGCCAAAAGACCTGTATCTGTCAAATTGATATTTACACTTGCTCCAGAAGTCCCTTGGATTTTTCCATCCCCCTCCAAGCGAAATGCTGAAGAATCAGTGCGGTCAGTCCCATTAAGCAAAGAAAAGTCAAATACGTAATTACCGTCTCCGACAACAGCTCCTGTGCCTGCTGATATTGCAGCAACCACCGGTGAAGATCCGTCCGCCTTTACAGTTAATGTTTTTCCCAAACCGGCAGAAAAAGAAATACCGGGATTAATAACCAATGCGGATTCGACCTTATGATAGAAAAATGTAAGATTTTTGTCGAGAACCGTATTTTCACTTACATTAACCGCTCCCATAAAATGAACAGTTCCGCCATCTTCAACCATTGAAAGAGCCTTGCTTATTGTTTTTACGGCGTTGGTTTCATCAACCCCACTATTTAAATCATTACCATTTACCTGGTCTATATAGACCTCCTTCACTACCGCTGCCCTTTCTATTGCCAAGGGCTTAACTTGTGCAATTTCTTCCTGCGAGGTGCTATCCCCCTCGGGAGTGGCCCCTGTAGCCAAACTATGAGGCATCCCCGCATTTATAACTATCGAAAATACCAATAATAGTGCTAATAAATTTTTAAAAAAATTTTTTATCATCCTTCCTCCTTAAATAGACTCAACTAATTACCCGTCTACTTTTATCCCACCCATTTTATCACAGTAAAGCACCTCAAGCAAATAAAAATCCTGCGTTATAAACGAGAATTTTTACAAAAAACAAAGGAGAATGCCGAAAATATTTCATTCCGACAAACCCCTTTTTTCTCATGATTTTCAAACTGTTTTTTCCTAAGATTTACTGCATAAATCATAGAAACAAAAGCATATTTTACTTACCCGAAAATATTCTTTCTACATTTTGTTCCATTCTTGTAAATGAGTAAAAAGCATTTCTATGGTCTTTTTTACCATCTTTAATTTTAAAAGTATTTGCTACGCACAACTCTCTAAGTTTACTAACCCTATCAAGACTTTCCTTCTTGGCATCTTCATTATAAATCATAGCATAAGTAGGGAATTTCACCATATAAATCGAATTATCTTTAAAGTATTTTTGGCCATTTTTAGGCAGAATCATAAATGTATCTTGGATTATAGGTTTTACTCCTTCGAATTCGATTTTAAGTTTTGTTCTTAGCCCTTCTACGCCTTTCGCATTGTAAACATCCAATAAAATTTCTTCAACATCCAAAACTGTTAATTTTACCGGCTTATCTCTAAGATCTTTCCATACTATTCCTCCTAATGAATCATTTTGAATCCCGGATTTTAATAGCCAAGAAGGATTTAAAACATCTATATTTTTTTTATAATCACGTTCGACTTCTTGTAAATCTCTTGTAGATTTCCCGCTTTCCGTTTTTCCCTTTAATGCTTTGACATCCTCAGATCCCACAGCCTTTGTACCTGCTTCTCCAAGTCCTGCCACAAAAACAATAGCTTCATCTTTATAAAATTCTCTATAATAGTTAAGGTTTATATTTGTCACATAAAAGTAATCATAATCTTTTTCACGTGTATCCACTATAGTATCGTTATTGTAAAAGAGAATACTCTTATATAAATCTTTCCAAGAAAAAACCTCACTGGTGTTTCCCTTGTAGTTCTCCATAATATCATTTAATTTTAGTGCATCTAAGGCATCCTTAAATCTAAGAGCTATTTTAGCCACGTTTTCTGAACTCAAATCATACTCTTCTTTTAAGATTTTATAATCAGCAGGATATTCTTCTTCAAATCTTTTTTCAATTTTACTGATAATTTCATTATCAATCTTTAATTCAGATTTATAATCCTTTGGTGCATGAGTATAAGTTTTACTTTCAACTTCTTCTTTTTCAGCGTCAACTTGAGCAGTCTTATTTTCCTCTTTAACCTCATTACTTGAATTTGTTTTAATCTCTGATTTCTTTGCATCATCAGATGCTGTTTTATTGCCGCTTCCACAACTTGACAAAAGAACTGCAAATGCGATAAGTAGCGGTGCTATTATTTTTTTATTCATTTTTTCTCGTTAAATCATTTGTTAAATTATCGCAACATTTGTACTGTGACTTTATTATATCATATACATAAATATAGTTTAATATTTTTTTTTCAAATAAAAAATAATATAAATTAAGCTTATTTAATCTATTATACTTTCACTTAAAGCCTTATGTATAGACTCAGCTGCAACTTTTCCCGAACCTGCTGCTAAAATCACTGTTGCCGCACCCGTTACAGCATCTCCTCCTGCATAAACCGACCCTTTAGAAGTTTTTCCGGTCCTATCATCTACGATTATGCCACCCCAAGGGGCACATTTTAAATCGGGAGTAGTTTGCCTTAAAAGTGGATTTGGAGATTGCCCTATAGCTACAATCACCGAGTCTACAGCAAGAACATATTCTGAACCTTGTAAGGGCTTAGGTCTTCTCCTGCCTGATTCATCAGCATCTGTAAGTTCCATTCTTATAAGTTCCAAGCCTCTTACCCAACCCCTTTCATCCCCTATTATCCTTGTTGGATTGTTCAGAAGTTTAAACTCTATTCCCTCTTCCTTTGCATGATGAATCTCTTCTTTACGGGCCGGAAGCTCATCCTCTCCCCTTCTGTATATGATATATACCTTTTCAGCACCCAACCTGAGAGCACTTCTTGCCGCATCCATAGCTACATTACCACCGCCTACCACTGCTACTCTCTTACCTATGTGGATAGGTGTGTCACTATCATCCCTATCATATGCCCTCATCAAGTTTATCCTTGTCAAAAATTCATTTGCGGAGTATACGGCGTTTAGATTTTCTCCCGGAATACCCATAAAACTCGGCAGTCCGGCACCACTACCTATAAAACAGGCATCAAATCCTTCATCTTGCAGAAGCTCATCCAAAGATACGCTTGCACCTACAAGGGTATTGGTTTCGATTTTTACGCCCATATCTATAAGGGTTTGGATTTCTTTCTGTACTAAATTTTTAGGAAGACGAAATTCCGGAATTCCATACATCAACACACCTCCGGCAAGATGAAGCGATTCAAATATGGTAACATCATAACCCTTTTTCGCCAGATCGCCGGCACAGGTTAAACCTGCAGGACCCGCACCGACTACTGCAATTTTCCTTCCATTTTTATTCACAGGCTCAAGGCTCTTATCCCCGTTTAACATATGCCAATCCGCAACAAATCTTTCCAAACGACCTATGCCTACGGATTCACCCTTTATAGCTCGAACACAGTATTTTTCGCATTGATTTTCTTGGGGACAAACCCTACCGCAAACAGCCGGAAGATTGTTTGTTGCGGTAATAATCCTGTATGCTTCTTCAAAATTTCTTTCAAGCACTTTTTCGATAAACTCCGGAATCCTAACCATTACAGGGCAACCCTTCATACAGGGCTTATGCTTACAATTAAGGCAGCGCTTAGCCTCCTCAACCGCCATTTCTTCAGTATATCCAAGGGCTACTTCCCTAAAGTTTTTCCCACGAACTTTCGGATCCTGCTCCGGCATAAGTACCTTTTTTAGAGACATATTCTTTTTTTTCAGTTCAACCATTATCTCACCTCTCCGGTCAAGTTACAAATATGCCTTTCTTTAGCGCTTTTTTCCTCTTCAAAATAAGTCCTGCTGCGCCTTATAGCTTCTATAAAATCAACCTTATGCCCGTCAAAGTCCGGCCCGTCCACACAGGCGAACTTGGTCTTACCGTCTACAGTCAGACGGCAACCCCCACACATTCCGGTTCCGTCAACCATAATTGTATTCATGGAAACTATAGTTGGGATATCATATTTTTCGGTCAAATCACAGGTTACTTTCATCATCATCATGGGCCCGACAGCTATTACCAGATCATACTTAATACCTGCTAAAATTCTTTCCTCCAAAACATCTGAAGTAAAACCCTTGATTCCGTTGGAACCGTCGTCTGTTGTAATAAAAAGATTTCCACAGGATTCTCTCATCTCATCCTCAAGTATTATCAAATCCTTATTTCTGAATCCTACAATAAAATCAACATCCGCCCCGATTTTAGTCAATCCCACTGCTTGCGGAAAAGCTATGGCAGCTCCCAGTCCGCCTCCGCAAACCGCAACCTTTTTCCCTCTGTAGGACTCCAAATCGCTTGCTCTTCCCAAGGGACCTGCAAAATCTCTTATATAATCCCCTTCGTTTAGGGCTCCAAGCTTCATTGTAGAAGCCCCTATCATTTGAAAAATAATTCTTACGGCACCGGTTTTTAAATCCGAACCCGCTATGGTAAGGGGTACTCTTTCCCATTTTTCATCTACACGAAAAATGATAAACTGACCGGGGCTTTGCTTTTTTGCAATCCTCGGTGCTTCAACCCACATCTCACAGGTTTCTTTATTTAATAATTTTTTCTTTAAAATTTTATACAAGATAATCTCCTCAGTCCATTACATCAATATCGGTAACAATTTGAAGTTCATAATCAGGGTAGATTTCCCTTACTTCCCTATACAAAATTTGAACGGCCTCTTCATAACCAATATCAAAGCTTATTACAACATCAAAACTTATTATCTTTCTAATCTTATCCACATAAAATCCATGTAGCTGCAAGGCCCAATCGTGCGACATCACAGTTTTTTGAATTAAGTTTCTGATATGTCCAACTTCATCGTCTGTAGTATTATAAGAGTAAACTCCTATACCTGTCATTATTACTCCGGTTTCCTGATAAACGGCCAACTGAATCTTTCTTGTTAAAAGATCCACATCATTTACCGTCATAGTGTCAGGAAGCTCAATATGAGCTGACCCGTAGTATTTATCAGGTCCATAATTAAAAAGATTAAGATCATAAGTTCCTCTGACTTCCTCTTCCCGACTAAAAATGTCCTTAATTTTTGCATTAATTTCCCCGTCGCCTCTGTGTCCAATGATATCATTTAAAGTTTCTATCATCATTTCAATGCCGGTTTTTATAATAAATATTGATATTAAAACACCTACATACGCTTCCAAAGATATACCCCAAACAATATAGACGATTGCTGAAGCAAGTACCGAAGCTGATAAAATTGCATCAAACGAAGCCTCTGAACCTGAAGCGACAAGTGCTACAGAATTAACCTTTTCCCCTTGCTTTTTTACATAGCTTCCAAGAATCAACTTGATTATAATGGCAACTGAAATAATAATTAAAGAAATAGTTGCATAATCAGCTTCTTCAGGATGAATAATTTTCTTCACCGACTCCACCATTGAAGTAATACCTGCATAAAGAACTATCGCAGCAACTATCATAGAACTTAGATACTCAATCCTACCATAACCGTGTGGATGCTTTTTATCCGGCTTTTTTGCCCCAAGCTTTGCTCCTATAATTGTTATAACGGAAGACATAGCATCCGAAATATTGTTCACAGCATCCAATGTAACCGCTATAGAGTTTGATGCTATACCAATAACCGCCTTAAACACCGCAAGAAGTATATTTGTGACGATCCCTATTATGCTGGTTTTTACTATTACCCTTTCCCTATTTACCGCAATCATGGATATTTCCTTACTACTCATTTATTTATCCCTCAAAATTTATAATTTATCCTTACTTTTACAGCCTACATATCATCCTTTACACCAACCGCAACCATTCTCGCCTTAGCACGCACAAGTCCGCCGGTCTCCATTTCCATATTGACTATAACCTTTCTTTCGCCTATCTCTTCAAGAACGGATATAACTCTTATTTCTTCATTCATCGGAAGAGGCTTTTTAAAATCAATTTCAAGTCTTGCTGTTATAAAGCGCCCTATCACCGTATCTTCGGTTAATTTAAGCCCCTTATGGTTATGGGAAAACCACGCAGCTGACGCCGTACCGTGACAATCAAAAAGAACCGCAATCATTCCTCCAAAAAGATTTGCCGGAACTCCTCCTGTATATCTACTATCCGGCTTAAAACTGCATATACATTTATTGCCGTCATCACTTGGATATGATTTCAGGTGTAAGCCCTGCTCATTTTTAGGGCCACACCCCCAGCAATGCTGAAATCTATCGCCATAAGTATCTTGAATTGCAATCTTTCTATTATTCATATTTGCTTTTTCTCCTTTATATATCTACATATATATTTATAAATAAAATAAGTATTATTGTAATATATTCCGACTTGGCAGAGTTTTTCTATCATACTTTTTTAAGTTTCATTGGGGCAATTTTACACCAAAAATCCACATATGGCAAAGTATTTATTAGCTTATT
>JAEXBH010000029.1 GCA_023394215.1 Bacillota bacterium
GTCTATTCTGTTTACCAACGCCGGTTTAAACGTATTTTCAAGTCTTGGAATATACTCTTTTTTCTCTATGAGATATGAAACAAGATAATCCACAACATTTTTCCCGTAATCTTCCTTATTTGCTGCATGAACAAGCATATTTTGAGGTTTATCAAAAATCACTACATCCTGATTTTCAAAAGCTATATCGATAGATATCCTGCTTGTCAAAGATTTTTTTCTTGACTGCCATTTTTCTATTTCCTCATCATATATATACAGGTCCACAAGATCTCCCTCATATACTATAGTATCTATAGCAGCTCTTTTTCTGTTTACTTTGATTTTTTTTGTCCTAATCCACTTCTGTATCAAAGATTTTGGTGCTGTTTGAAAATATTTATCTAAAAACTTTATTAACTTTTGTTTATCGTCATTTTCTCTTATGGTTAATTTTTTCATTTTTCATCCTTTTTATGCTATAATAAGTATATCAAAATCGGACTTTAATATCTATAAGGAGACTACACTATGAAAAGAATAAAAGACTTTTTTTACAATTTTACCGATATTTTGATTGCTCTGCTTTTAGTGGCTCTTATAGCCTTTATTTTATATTTTAACCTTAACAGAATGATAAATATGGAATCTAAAAAACCGGTAAAACAAAGTCAGACAACTGAAACAAATGCTGCTGATAAAAAAATAGAAATAGACGTCACAATATCAGAAGGACTTAGTCATGAACAATTAGCTAAAATCTTACAAGCCTACTCACTTGTTGATGATACAAAGAAATTTATCGAAGACTTAAACGCCTACAAGAAAGACCCCGTAATCAAAGCCGGAAACTATAAGATTACAAAAGGAGCAAGCAATCAAGAAATATTTAAATTAATAATTAAATAGTAAAAAACAGGACCTGTAAAGTATATAAAAGCTATTGCAGGTCCTATTTTTTTATTTTACATAGAAAAATATCTGTTAGAGATCAGCACCCCAACAGATATTTTAGAACCTTTTTTTATTTGAAATAAAGTCCGTTCAGTTTAACTTTTAAAACTGATCAGGATAAAAGTTTAATTATAAGCGGTATTACCAAAACTGATACAAAGCCGGCAAGCGCTATAGACAATCCGCTCATAGCCCCTTGCACTTCTCCCATTTGTATGGCTTTAGAAGTACCGGCAGCGTGGGAAGATGTTCCTATGCCCACCCCTTGCGCAACCGGATCGGTTACATTTACAAGCTTCATAACAATTGGAGCCACAACCGCTCCCCCTATACCTGTAATTACCATGCAAACTATGGTGATAGCCTGAATTCCTCCATATTCTCCGGAAATTGCTATCCCTATAGCCGTAGTAAGGGATTTAGGTACTATAGACGTCCTTATAACATCATCCAAGCCAAGCAGTTTACTCATAATATAAACACTTAAAACAGAAGTAAATACCCCGGCTATAACCCCCGCCATTACAGGTACAAAATTTTTAATAAACAAATCAAAGTTCTTATAAAGGTTAATTATAATGGCGACTGTTGCAGGTGCAATCAAAAATGTAATGTACTGTCCTCCAACATTAAAGTCGCCATAGGATACCTTGGTTATTTTAAGAAATATAATCGTCAATGCCATCGCCAACAATAAAGGATTTGTAATTGGCGACTTGACCTTCTTATTTATAAGCACTCCTATTGAATACATAACCAAGGATAAAAGGATTCCGAAAAATGGAGATTTTAATAGATCACTCATGTTTCCTCCTTAACTTTTGCACGATTTCTACAACTTTTGCCGTAATTCCCATTGTTATAAACAATGATACAATAGTAATAATCAGTATTTTAATTATATTTTCACCAAGTACATTCATTGAATCTATCAAGGATACAGTAATCGGTACGAAAAGAAAAGCTAAATTTTCAAGCAATAAATTTGCTGCATCTTCTACATCTTCAACTTTTACTATCTTAAGAAGCAGTAAAATAAGCAAAAACATCATACCGTAAATTACGCCCGGAATAGGAAAATCTATTAATTTTCTGCAGGCCTCTCCAAGAAATAGGCAAAAGAATATAATGGTAAATCCCTTTAAATTTTTCATATTCACCACCCTTATATGTAAAAAGGGGGAAATAACTTCCCCCATCTAATACTAAAATACCTTGCCCGGATTTAAGATACCATTTGGATCGAAGGCTTTTTTAATTCTTCTCATTAATTCAATCTTTCCTGTGCCCTCATATTCTTCCAGGAATTTCTTCTTTCCTGTACCCACTCCATGTTCACCGGAAAGTACTCCACCTACTTCATACGCCTTTGTATATAAAGTATACATCCATTCATCCACCTGTTTCATAAATATATCTTTATCTATATCATTAGCTACCGCAAATACGTGAATGTTACCGTCACCAGCATGGCCTACACTTTGTACATAAAAATCATATTTCTTTGCTGATTCTTTTACAGTTTCCATAAATTCAGGGATTGCAGAAATAGGTACCGCTACATCACATTCATCAAGTAGCTTGTATTGTTGTACCAAAGCTTCATACATAGATGCTCTTGCTGCCCATGCTTGGGCTTTTTTATCAGGGGTGTCAGCTATAAAGGCATCCAAACCGCCGTTTCCCATTAAAACTTCTGCCGTTTTTTCAGCGATTGCCATTAACTCATCTTCATCATTACCGTCAAAACGAAGCAATAAATATGCTCCTACATCCACTCCGTCAACCTTATGTTGGAAGGTTTCTCTTCCAAGATATTCTTCGCTGAACAATACCATATCAATCGGTAAAAATTCACAAGATTGAGGATGAATATGGGCGGCAAATAACTTAGGAACAGCTGCAACGGCTTCATCAAGGGTTTCAAAAGGTACTACTATTGATAAATCAAATGGTGGTACAGGTAAAATCTTTAAAGTTAACTTTGTTATGATTCCCAAAGTTCCTTCTGAACCTATTATCAAATGTTTTATGCTATATCCTGTTGAAGTCTTCTTGGCATGTCCTCCAAACTCCATAATTTCTCCTGTAGGAAGCACCAATTCTATACTCTGAACGGAATCACGAGTAGTTCCGTACTTAACCGCACGCATACCGCCAGCATTTGTAGATACATTCCCTCCCAAAGTGGCATACCTTTCACCCGGATCAGGAGGGTAGAAAAATCCTCTTGTTCTTGCATCCCTATCCAAGTCCTCCAATAGAACACCGGGTTCAACAGTAACCAAAAAGTTTTCCAAGTCATAGTTTAATATCTTGTTGAAAGTTTGCATATTAAGCATAACTCCACCGCTATGAGCTACTGCAGCGCCTACAATACCGGATCCCGCCCCTCTGGCTAAAACAGGTATTTTATGTTCGTTACAGATTTTCATAATTTCCGATACTTCTTCAGTTGTATGTACGTCTACTAAGACATCAGGCTTTGCAGTGCCGTAGATAGGCATTTCATCACGGAAATAATCAGGGTTTATTTGTTCTCCAACATAAACTTTTCCCGAAACTACTTTTCTAATCTTCTCAACAATTTCTTCATTTACCTTGTTTAAACGTGTTTCCATTTTCGACCTCCTCATATAAT
>JAEXBH010000053.1 GCA_023394215.1 Bacillota bacterium
CTCTCAGTTTTAGCCTGTTCACTTGTAGTGCCCTTGTCAGTCTTTTCAGTTTCCTTACTTGAACCTTTACAAGCTGTCAAAATCAACATTGCAGCTAATAGCACAGCCATAAATTTTTTCATAAACTACCCTCCAAAATTTTTAATGAGTTTTCTTCTATATGAAACGATATTTCTTCGTCAACCAATACTCTCTTATTGCTCGAGATAATCAATTGCCCCATATCAGTTTTCACCATTATTTTATACTTTTCACCTAAAAATTCAACACTTTCAACAATTCCTCTGAAATTTCCATTCTCATCTATCCTAATATCCTTACTCCTCACTGCACAAAGTCCTGACTTTCGGGAATCTATCATTGATAAGTCTATAAAGTTTTCAAATCCAACAAACTTAGCTATATATGCAGTTTTAGGATTGTTGTAAATTTCTTCAGGATTGTCCAATTGCTCAATAATACCTTGATTCATTATAGCAACTCTGTCACTTATAGCAAAGCATTCCTCTTGGTCATGGGTAACAAAAATAGTTGTTATATTAAGTTTTTGCTGGATTCTCCTAATTTCACTTCTCATCTGATACCTAAGCTGGGCATCCAAGTTACTTAAAGGTTCATCAAGCAAAAGCAGCTTAGGTTCTATAACAAGCGCCCTCGCCAAGGCTACCCTTTGCCTTTGTCCGCCTGACATATTTGCCGGATATCTGTCTTTAAAATCTGTAAGATTACATATATCAAGCATCGCCATCACCTTTTCTTTTATGACTTCCTTACTGATTTTTCTCATTTTCAATCCGAAAGCAACATTTTCAAAAACCGATAAATGCGGAAATAGAGCATAACTTTGAAAAACTATACCGAAATCCCTCTTATGAATAGGTACATTTGTCATATCTTTATTTTCAAGTAAAAATCTTCCTTCAGATATAGGTACAAAACCTGCTATAGCCCTAAGAGTTGTAGACTTGCCGCAGCCTGACGGTCCTAAAAGACTTAAAAGCTCACCCTCATATATATCAAGATTTAAACCCTTAAGAATATTATTTTTTTTATCATAACTTACGCTGATATTTTCTAATTTGCCGTAACTCATTTTCCCTCCTAAGTCAACTTTTTAACGCCAAGCGCCTTATCCATAAGCCTCATCATCACGAATGTAAATACCATCAAGATCACGGAAAGAGCACTTACACTCGGATCGAAATTATATTCGATATAATTCATAAGTGCCGATGGTAAAGTATTTATACCGGGACTCTTTAGATACATGGAAACCGGCAAGTTATTAAATGAATTTATAAAAGACATCATAAATGAAGTTATGATACTCGATTTTAAGTATGGCAGTACTGTAATATAAAAGGCCTGAAACTTGGTCGCCCCTAAGGATATGGCAGCTTCTTCGATACTTTCATCAAACTCGTTTAAGCCTGATGCCAAAACCCTTATTGAATATGGTAAAGTTATAAGCATATGCCCTATAACAAGTGCCGCTGTTAAATTCATATGAAACCCTATAACCATTATCCTATAAAGCATAATACCCAAAACTATACCAGGTATCAGGTTTGGTGAAAGAAAAAAGCTCAATAAAAAATTACTGACTTTTCCCCTTCTCTTTGTCAGACCATAAGCTGTAGGCAAGGCAAGCGCCACACCTAAAAAAGCGGATACTATACCCAATATTAAGCTTACTTTTAAACTCGACATAAAAGTGGCGTTTTTAAAAACTGAAAGATACCAATTTAGGGTAAAACCCTCTATGGGAAACTTTATAGCCTTATCAGCACCGAAAGAGGTCACTATAATTATCAGCAAAGGAAGAACTATAAAAGCGACTGTTAAAATAGCTATAAAATTTATAAATTTCGATTTTCTCATTACCTTTTACCCCTCCTGTCCAATCTCTTTTCGAGCCTGTTCATAATAAACATCAATAAAAGACTGAGAGCTATCATAATAAAAGCTATCATACTTGCATTATCCCAATTTGAAAGTGCTGAAGCCTGTTGATTTAATAAAGTTGTAAGCATCATCTTTTTATTTCCCCCAAGCATCGAAGGTGTGGTATAGGCACTTATAGTTCCTGTAAACACCAAAACCGAACCGACAACTATTCCGGATGCGGACAGGGGTATGATAACCTTAAAAAATACCTTGCCGAAACTTGCACCCAAGCTCATAGAGGCTTCTATATAATCATCGGAAATATTGTCCATCACAGCCCTCAAAGTAGATATCATAAGCGGTAAAAACAAATAGACTGATCCAAGTATTACGGCAAACTCCGTATACATTATTGTAAGTGGCTTATCTATAAGTCCCAATCCCATAAAACTTGCATTTATCAGTCCGTTTCTACCCAAGATATTCATCCAGGCAAAGGCCCTTATTACGCTGTTGGTAAGCAAGGGAAAAAGAATAATTGCTGAAAGTAAAGACTTATACTTATCTTTTGTTCTGGAAATAAAATATGCTGTCGGTATGCCCAAAATAAGGCATACCAAAGTGGTAATCAAGGACACCCTAAGGGTCCTTGCTATTACTTTCATATTAAAGGAGTCGCTGAAAAAGCTTATATATGCCGAAAAGGCAAAATCTCCATTTAGAAAAGTGGGAAATATCAATGTTATAAGCGGCAATATCATAAAGAATGTTACCAATATGGCTGCCGGTATCAACATCAATACATATATTTTTTTGTTCATAAAACCTCCCATTTAAAAACAAAAAAAGACGGAATAAGTTTTTGCCGTCCTGCTAAAACCCATTCATATTTGTCGACTCATTTAAGGTGTGCCGGTAGAGACTATCCAACCATATTATGAATATTAAAATACAATGTACAATGAAATAATACAATTAAGCCTGACTAATTGTCAAGCTAATTGTATTATATTTTCACTGTAAATGTATCTAAGATCCAAGTCTTCCCTTAAAATGCACAGTAGATTCTATTCTAAATGCTACACTAATTTAATGAATTGAAAATATCCTCATAATTCGGTAGTTTCCATAGGTCCTGACCTATGATTTCTTCAAAAGACTCAAATATGCCCGCAAGTTGACAAACTGAATTTCCTACCCTTTCCCTATAGAAAAACGCCTTATCAAAGCCTTCTAAAATCTCCGCTTTCTTAAGATCGGAAAGAATGGTGGATTTAAGTTCAAAAGCCTTGTCCAAAAGGTTATTTAAAAGCTCAAGTTGCTCTTCTATGTTAGCATTTTTAACATAGGAAAGAGTCTTACCGTGCCTAATCATTTCTTCCATTACGGACGGCTCTATATTTTTTTGAAGTATATACAACATAGCATGAGCTTCTATTTCATAATAAGAAGATGTATCTTCCAAAAGTACATTTTCCTGTGCATCCAACTCTTCTCGTGTAAATATTTTTTTATCGACAAATATATTATTTTCTTTTTTCCAGTAGAATAAAGCATCAAGATAGGTTTCATAATTAGGAAGCCCTCTTCTCTTTGCCTCTTCCTTCCAGGCATCAAGATAATTATCTCCCCCGAAAAGTATATCTTGATTTTCTTCAAGCATCTGCTTTATGATTTCTTTAATCTTATTTTCTAATTCTTCGCCCTCAAAGCCTTTAATCTTATTGTAAAAGTCTTCAAATGATGCCCCTATAATAGTGTTAAGGGCTATATTTAAGTCTGAAGCACTTAAAGATGAACCCAACATCCTGAATTCAAATTTATTGCCGGTAAAAGCAAAAGGACTGGTCCTGTTTCTGTCGGAATCATCAGCCGGAGTATAATTTAACCTGTTTATAACTATATTTGATTCCTTGCCGTAAGCCTTTCTTTCAAGTCCTGCAAATCCATATATAAGCTTCTCCGCAGCATTTCCCAAAAATATTGAAATAATAGCAGGTGGGGCTTCAGAGCCTCCAAGTCTGAAATCATTTCTTACATTTGATGAACTTACCCTAAGAAGAGTCGGATATTTTTTCGTTGCTTCCATCAAACAAAGGGTTGCTATTACAAAAAGCATCTTATCTTTTTCGGGATCAAATAAATTTAGCCCTTCATTTGTAACAATTGAATAATTATTATGCTTACCTGAACCGTTTAACTTCTTGTATGGCTTTTCATGAAGCAAACAAACCAATCCATGTTTTTGAGCAACCGACTTTAATATCTCCATAACTATATGGTTTTGATCTATGGCTATATTTACATCACTAAACAAACATGCTATTTCAAATTGAGTAGGTGCAACTTCATTGTGTT
>JAEXBH010000094.1 GCA_023394215.1 Bacillota bacterium
CTTATATCCTGTGTTCCGAAATAAGCTGCCAAACCTGACTTTCCCGCCAATTTCATCTTCATTTCCTTTTGGGTAAGCTTGCTGTTGTAGCAATAATCTACCATATATCTTGTAGGTATTCGTCCTGCCCTCTGAGGACTCATGGGTCCCTCATCATCATAAATCCAATCAGCTATCCTTCCGTGATCATGGAAACCAAGGGTTATTCCTCCTCCAAGATGAGCTATTATCAGGTTTAAATCTTTATAATCCTTATTTTGAGACTTTGCATAGGTCATTCCCGCCATTTTTGTATTTAACAAGTGGGCTATAGGCATATTAACAATCTCCGGTATGCCGGTTACCTTAGCTATAGGATCAGCCATATCCGTTGCAGTAGAATCATAAACTATTACCGGTATCTCTTTTCCCTTTGCAAGTTCCACAGCTATAAGCGAAGACAAGGTTGATGCGTGCTGAGCCTCAGGTGCATATTTTAATGTAGCAACCATAAGGTCATTCACTTCATAAGCACCGTCTTTAGGAACATGAGGGATAGTGCCCGCCCTCGCAACGATTATGTCTAAATCTTCCACATTTAAACTATTCTTATCTATAAACGCCTTTACCTGATTCGTTCTGTAGTCCAACTGATCTAAAACATTTGGCATAGTTTTCAAATCCTCTACGGATATGTCCAAAGAGTCCTTATATAACATATTAAGATCTTCAAAGTATGCAATTTTAGTTGATGTAGATCCGCAATTTATCGTAAAAATTTTTTTCATATATACTCCTAAAAAATTAGCGAACTGAAAACAAGTGAGTCCACCAGTAACAGTTCGCTTAATTATTACCTAATTTTTCCTATAAATGGCGGTTGTACCTTATCTTTCATATCAAGATATTCTAACATTGATAGTAGATTTGAGTGAAGTTCATCAGCACAGAACATACCGAACATTTCAGTACCGAAAGCCATATCCAAGTCGTCGGATATTCTCTTCTTCCAGTTTCTTCTGATTAATTGAGTTCCCAATCTTCTTGCCACCCTGTTTTGTTTCATAAACATATCAGCTATTTCATAAGCTCTATCCATCAATTTTTCTCTTGGAACAATTTCTGTTACCATATTTAGACGAAGCAAGTCTTGAGCTGACATTTTATCTCCTGTCATTAAGTACCAAGCAGCTTGTCTTGCAGGCATTAATTCAAAGAAACAACTGTGGATTCCGTCTCCCGGTACATTGTTTGTTCCAGGTAACATATGAGGGTCAAGTACGGTAATATCATCCGCAGCTATAGCATAGTCGCACATCAAAGCAAGTTCTGTATGTCCGCCGCTACCGCTTAAAACACCCAATGTAGGTACTTCTATGTCATGGATCATAGAAATGATCATTCTACGACCGTCTACAAACATATGATTGTATCTTGTTTCGCCTGCATTATCTCCTTCAGGAGCCCAGCTTGCAGCTTCAAAGTCACTTACCCAAATGTTTCCTGTACCTGTAAAGATAACCATTTCTGTATCTCTGTCAGTACCCAACATTCTCCACATCTTACCTATAGCATCGTGCAATTCCATTGACCAGATAAGAGGTCCGCCGCATGTATGCATTCTAACTGTTACTACTCCGTCTTCCCTTCTTGTAATAACAAAATGTTCCTTAAACATCTCTTGAATTTCTTCAAAAGTTGGCCATTTTACGTAACTTGTGTTTGTTTGCTTAGTCATTTCATCCTCCATTTACTCTTAATATATTATTTGTTTTAAGCCCTTTTCAGGGAAATATTGGCAACGATTTCTCGTTATGCCCTTATTTTATTAGCCTTTTCATGAATTGTACAATGCGTTTATTGCATTAATAAAAAGCTCCACCTGTTGTATAATTTTATTAGAAAATGATTTCAAATTTGGAGTGGAAAATATGAATGCTAAAAAAAGAGGTCAACTTAATGTAGAAAAAAACAAGGTTTTTTCCCTATTAAATAAAAGTTTATACAGTCAGGAAGATATAGTTTTTAGGGAAATTGTTTCAAACAGTGCCGATGCAATAAACAAAAGGTTTGATTTGGATGATATAAACAAAAAGGGTCTTATAGAGCTTGTAATTGATAAGGACAAATCAACTGTCACAATCAAAGATAACGGCATAGGCATGACCTTTGATGAAGTAGATAAGTTTATAAATCAAATAGCTTTTTCCGGTTCTAAGGAATATGATGATGCTTTACAAACATCAAACAAAGGAAAGTCCATAATAGGCCATTTTGGTGTGGGTTTTTACTCTTCTTTCATGATAGCTAAAAATGTAGCTATAGATACACTTTCAAGCAAAGAACATGAAAAAGCCGTAAGCTGGTTTTGTTCAAATGATATGAACTATAAACAGAAAGCCTCCTCCAAAAAAGATATAGGAACAGATGTAACCCTGTATTTGGACAAGGACAGCAAATATTTAAATGATGAAGATTTAGTAAAAAAGATACTTTCAAAATACTTTAAATTGCTTGCTATTCCTCTTTACCTTACCGTAATAGAAGATTCCGAAATCAAGTCCAAAGAGTTAATAAATTCTAAAGAAGTTTTCTGGAAAAAAATAGATTCTATGTCCTGCGATGAACTTAATGAATATTATAAAGAAAACTTTAATGACTTGTTTGATCCTTGTTTAAGTATGAAATTTCAAAGTTTGGATTTGGGAATAAGAGGAATAATCTTTTTTAGAAAAACCAGAAATGAAACCAGTGAACTTGACGGAACTTTTAAGATATATAACAACGGTGTATTTATAGGGGAAAACATAAAACAAATTATACCGAAGCATATAAATCTTCAAAGCGGCATCATAGAATGCAGCAATCTTCCGCTCGTAGTTTCAAGATCGGAATTCAGGGATGAAAGCGAGGAAAATGAACTTTTCTCCCTTATAAGAGAAGCTGTTTCTCAAGAAATAGTTATATTTCTTAATGACCTTTTTACAAATCACAGGGAAAAATATGAAGCTTGCTGGGAAGATTTAAATGCATTTGTAAAATATTCAATCCTTGTAGACAAAACTTTCGCCTCAGTTTTGACAAGAAAGGTACTTTTCAAAAACATAGAAGATAAATACCTTACCCTTAATGAGTTTATGGACTCCAAGGAAACAAATATAAATAAGCAAATTTACTACACTTCCGACCCTTATGAGCAATCTTATTATTTTGAAATATTCAGGAAATGCAGTCTTGACCTTCTGCAATTTGACCACGTGATTGACAAACCCTTTATGCAAAGATTGAATCTTCTCTTCCCCAAAATAGAATTTACAAGAATAGATTCTGTATCTGTAAATATATTTAAAGGAGAAATTGAAGATAAAGACAAGATTCAAGCTTCTAAAATAGAAACTGTAATTGAAAAAACTTTAGGCCCTAAAATAAAATATTTTGAACTTGAAATTTCAAAACTTAGCCACCAAGATATCCATCTTATAATATTGAACGATGAAAATTCCAGAAGATTCTCAGATATGATGGAAATTTACGGTTTAATGAATCCCGATGAAAAAGAAAAAATATTAGCCCAATCCAAGGCTAAACTACTTGTAAATTTAAATAGTCCTATTATAAAATACCTCGGAAAATCCGACGATTTAGCTAAAATTGATTTTATAACAAACTACCTGTTTAATCTTGCTCTTATGGGGCAAAATGCCTTGGATATAGGTCAAACCGGAAACTTTGTAAGCCAAAGTGAATTGCTTTTAACAAACTACATTAATGATTAGCTGTATAAAAATGCCCGACTGCTCACTTGAGTAAGTCGGGCTTTTTTTTTAATAGCCTACATATTTTATTATAATTTCTTTAAATCCTTTTCAACCCTATCCGTTAAGCTTATTTCAAGCTGTTTTGATAGTCTTCCCAGTCCTTGTCAAACCTTGCTATACCTACATCTGTAAGTAGGTGTTTCCATAGAGAGGAGAATATATTACTTGGAATAGTGGCTATATCCGCCCCAACTAAGGCTGATTGCTCAACATGGGCTATAGTTCTTACTGAAGCCGCTATTATTTCAGTCTTAAATCCATAATTATCCAAAACTATCCTTAAATTTTCTATAAGATCCATACCATCAAAAGCAAGGTCGTCTATCCTGCCTATAAAAGGACTTATATAGGTAGCTCCCGCCTTAGCTGCCAAAAGACCTTGAGAAACCGAAAAAATAAGGGTGCAGTTTGTCTTTATGCCTTCGCTTGAAAGAACCTTAATTGCCTTTAATCCTTCCTTACCCATAGGTATTTTTACAACAACATTTTCTGCCCATTTAGCTATAACTCTTGCTTCTTCAACCATTCCCTCAGCTGTTTTAGCTGTAACTTCAGCTGAAACCGGACCCTCTACAATGGAAGCTATTTCTTTTATAGTTTCCTCAAAATCTCTTCCCGCCTTACCTATAAGGGTAGGATTTGTAGTAACACCGTCGCAAAGACCCATGGCTGCTATTTCTTTTATTTCCTCAATGTTTGCTGTATCCAAGAAAAATTTCATAATATCCTCCTAAAATTATATGTAATTTATTACACAATATCTGATACTCATATAATATACTAATCAAGTCAACAATTCAATTTAAGGGACAAAATTGTTGACAAAATTTTAAAGGCAAGCTATAATCGACCTAAGTTAATATAAGCAATGAAGATATTTACACTATCTGAGCTTAAAGGAAGACCGAGCCTATCCGGTCACGAGGCTTTTGCAAAAAAGGGTGGTACCACGACGAGTCGTCCCTTTATGTAAAGCTTTTTTTATTTAAAGATTTAAGGAGGATAATATGGATTACAAAATAGAGCACGACAATATATTTGATGAGTTAAAGGAAAGAGGCTACCTTGAACAATGCACTTATGAAGACGAATTAAAAGAACTTTTAGGCAAGGAAAGAGTCCCTTTCTACATAGGATTTGATGCTACTGCAGACTCTCTTACTATAGGCCACTTTATACAGGTAATGGTTATGATGAGAATGCAGGCTCACGGTCATATACCTATAGCCCTTCTTGGCGGCGGCACTACCATGATAGGAGATCCGAGCGGTAGATCCGACATGAGAATGGTAATGACTAAGGAAACTATAGACTATAATGCAAGCAGGTTCTATGATCAACTTTCAAGATTTCTTGATTTTTCAAACGGGAATGCTATAGTTGATAACAACGCAAACTGGCTTTTAGACCTTAACTTCCTAAATTTTATGAGGGAAATCGGGGTTCATTTCTCAGTTAATGAAATGCTTAAAAAGGATGCTTACAAAAACAGGATGGACGGAGGTCTTACTTTCTTCGAATTCTCATATATGCTTATGCAATCTTATGACTTCCTGGTTCTTTACAGAAAGTATAAGTGCAAACTGCAACTTGGCGGATCCGATCAATGGTCAAACATCCTTGGCGGCTACGACCTTGTGAGAAAGCTCGAAAATGACAAGGTTTATGCAATGACATTTAAGCTTCTTACGACCGCCGACGGAATCAAGATGGGCAAGTCTCAAAAAGGTGCTGTGTGGTTGGATGAAAACAAAACTTCCGCCTATGAATTATTCCAATATATGAGAAATATCGATGACAGGGATGTAGAAAAATTCTTGCTTTTATTAACATTCCTTCCTACAGAAGAGTGCAAGGCGCTTGCTGCCCATAAAGACGAAAGAATAAATCACGCTAAAGAGGTCTTAGCTTATGAAATAGTTAAATTGGTTCATGGAAAGGAAAAAGCTGATCAAGCTCTTGAAACATCTAAAGCCCTTTTCCAAAACGGAGGCATGGATGAAAATATGCCTTCTACGCAGATTAGTCTTGAAAGCTTCCATGAAAACAAGGGCCTTCTTAATATGCTTACCTTCCTTGGACTTACAAAATCAAACGGGGAAGCCAGAAGACTTGTAGAACAGGGCGGAATAGTCGTAAACGACCAAAAAATTTCCGATCCGAAATTTGAGCTTAAAGAAGAAGATTTTGGTGATAAGGGTATAATTATTAAAAAAGGTAAAAAAGTTTACCATAGGATAACTTTAAATAAATAATATACTTTTAAGGAGGATTCATGAATAATAAGTTTTTCACCACTTACAGATTTGTTAAAAATGAAGACTTGAACCACCACGGAACTCTTTTTGCCGGCAGGGCTGCAGAATGGTTTGTTGAAACCGGACTTATGGCTACAGCCCAACATGTTCCCGCAGAAAATATCGTCCTTATAAACATAGAACAAATGACCTTTAAGAGTCCTATTCACTTGGGCGATTTGATAGAATGCAAGGCTTGTCTTGCTCATGCAGGCAAATCCAGCTTTATTACCTATATAGCCTTCCATGTAGCCGATAAATTAATAGTTGAGGGCTTTATTTCCTATGTAAATGTTGATGAAAAAGGTAAAAAGCTTGCTCATAATATAGAACTTAATTTAGCCGATGAAGGGCTTAAGGAACTTAACCTTAGAGCTCAGAAATTTTTAAAAAGGTGACTTGTATGAAGATTGCCTTTGTTTTTCCCGGTCAGGGAACCCAATATAGGGGAATGGGAAAAGATATTTATGAAAATTACAAGGAAGCAAGAGAGATCTTTGACTTGGCTGATAAACTTTTAGGTTTTCCTCTTACTCAGATGTGCTTTGAGGGAAGCGATGAGGACTTGCTCGACACAGTAAATCAGCAACCCGCAATTCATACTACGGAAATAGCCCTTCTTAGAGCTCTTGAGTCAAGAGGCATAAAAGCCCATATCACTGCCGGTTTCAGTCTGGGAGAATACGCTGCAAATGTATGCGCATCAGCCTTGGATTTTAAAGATACAATCAAGCTTGTAAAGCAAAGAGGAAAATTTATAAGGGAAACTATAGATGCCGGCAGGGGTAAAATGGCGGCAATTATAGGATTATCAAGAAATGATATACAAGAAATTTTAAATGAAGCAAAAAAAATTGCCCCAGTAGAAGCCAGTAATTTTAATTGTCCCGGACAAATTATAATCTCCGGCTTCAACGAAGCTGTCGACCGGGCTGTTGAATCGGCTTATAAAAAAGGGGCAAAGAAGATAAACTTTCTTAAAGTTTCAGCACCTTTCCACACAAGTATAATAAGGGATGCCGGATTGAAAATGGCTGATGCCTTGAAAGGAATTAATATAAAGCCCCACTCAATCCCTCTTATAACAAACGTAAGCGGAAAAGTTCAAAAATCCGATGAGAATCCTGTTGATATACTTGACAAACACATCTGGTACCCGGTTTTATGGGAAGATACCATTAAGGAAATGGTAAATTTAGATGTTGAAATGATAGTAGAAATAGGCCCGTCAGGCTCCCTTACAAAGTTTAACCGAAAAACTATAGAAGAAATGGGCGCCGATGTTAAACTTGCCAAAATTGAAAACTCCCAAGACATAGAAAACTTAATCAAGATCCTTAACAGTTAAATCATAAATACCGGCATATTTAATTCCATATTAAAAGGGCGAAAGATTTTTTATTCTCTCGCCCTGTTTTTCAATTCAAGTTTTACGTAACAAAACCTATAAAATCAAATCTCAAAAAATATATTTTCTATAAATTTTTAACTCTTAAGGCCCTTGTAGCGTTCAGTACAGCCAAAACC
>JAEXBH010000108.1 GCA_023394215.1 Bacillota bacterium
GTAAAAGGGGTAGTAATACCCCTTTTTAATAGAATAGGTCCCTGATCAAAATTGCTCGGGGACTTGTAATATTACTTAAAGGAGAAGAATATGAACATTTTAGTTTGTGTAAAACAGGTTCCTGATACAAGTGAAATCAAGATAGACCCTGTTAAAAACACTTTAATTCGTGACGGTGTGGAGAGTATATTAAACCCATTTGACGGTTATGCTCTTGAAAGCGCACTACTTATCAAGGATAAAAATCCTGAAGCAAAAGTTACAGTAGTATCAATGGGACCTCCTCAAGCAGAAGGTATGCTTAGAGATTGTATAGCAGTAGGTGCTCAAAATGCTTATCTTGTAACTGACAGAAAGTTTGGCGGTTCAGATACACTTGCTACATCTTATATTTTGACAAATGCAATCAAAAAGATTGAAGAAGAACAAGGAAAATTTGATTTAATTCTTTGCGGTAAGCAAGCCATAGACGGAGATACTGCTCAAGTAGGTCCTGAAATTGCTGAACAATTGGATATACCTCAAGTTACATATGCTATAGGTTTGGAAGATGCAGGCGAAGGCTTAGTACATGTTAGAAGAGAGTTGGATTTTGGTGTTCAAGTTGTTGAAGCTAAGACTCCTGCCTTAGTTACATTTACAAAGACTAACGAATTGAGATATCCATCTATTAAGAATAAATTAGCTGCAAAGAAAGCAGTAATCAAGCAATTAACTTTTGAAGATTTGTCAGACATAGACGAAACAAGAATAGGTCTTAAGGGATCTCCTACTCGTGTAAGAAAGACATTTACACCTTCTCAAACAAAAGAAGGCGTTATCATAAGCGAAAAAGAAGCAGAAGTTGCAGTTGCTAGATTAATCGAAGCATTAGAAGATGCTAAGTTATTATAGGAGGTGCACGATGTTTGAAGATTATAAAAATATTTGGGTTGTAATTGAAGTAGATGAAGCGGGTAAGGCTAAAAATGTAGGTTTGGAATTACTTAGCCCTGCAAGAGAAATGGCTGCTAAGACAGGTGAAAAGGTAGCTGCACTTATAGTTGGTAATCCTATTGACCAAGCCGTTGAACAAGTTAAAAAATATGGTGTAGACGAAGTTTACACTGTAAAGGGCGACCTTTATACTGAATACAACACAGAAGTTTATACAAATGCTATAGTTAAGTTAGTAGAAGAATTTAAGCCTAATACTATGCTTATAGGGGCAACAAACCAAGGTAGAGATTTAGGTCCGAGAGTTTCTTCAAGACTTAGAACAGGTTTGACAGCTGACTGTACAAATCTTGAAATAGATGCTGAAAAGAGAGAAGTACATTGGACTCGTCCTGCATTTGGCGGTAACTTGATGGCTACAATCCTTTGTCCTGATACAAGACCTCAAATCGGTACTGTAAGACCGGGTGTATTTAAGAAGGAAGAAGTTGCTGAAAAGGCTGTTGAAGTAATCGAAAGAGAAATAGATTTCCCTAAAGATCAAATTCGTACAAGAGTTATAGAAACTATATTGCCTGAAGGTGAAAAGATTATAGACCTTGAAGGTGCTGAAGTTATAGTTTCAGGTGGTCGTGGATTACAAGAAGAAAAGAACTTTGAAATAATTGAAGCTTTGGCTAACGTATTCGGTGCCCCTGTAGGTTCATCAAGAGCTGCAGTAGATGCCGGTTGGATAACTCACCAACATCAAGTAGGACAATCAGGTAAGACAGTAGGTCCTAAGCTATACATAGCTGTTGGTATATCAGGAGCAATCCAACACGTTGCAGGTATGTCCGGTTCAGGAACAATTATTGCTATAAACTCAGATCCTGAAGCGCCAATATTTAATGTGGCTGACTTCGGTGTAGTTGGAGACTTATTCCAAATAGTTCCTCTATTGACAGAAGAATTAAATAAACGTAAAAATGCTTAATTAGGAGTTGAACTCTTAAATTATAGGAAGGTTTAATTTAACTTTTAAAAAGGAGAGAATATGGAAACTAAATTTAATAAGGTTACACCCGAAATTGTTGAGTTGATAAGAAACTCAGTAAAGGGAAAAGTAAGTGTGGGTCCGGATGTAAATCCTGATTACACTCATGATGAAATGCCTATCTACGGTTCAGGTAGTCCTGACGTTTTAGTTGAGGCTAAATCCACTGAAGAAGTAGCTGCTATTATGAAAATCTGTTATGACAACAATATTAATGTTATAGCAAGAGGGGCAGGTACAGGTTTGGTAGGTGCCAGCGTAGCAATAAACGGTGGTGTTATGATTGATATGCAATCATTTAACAGAATATTGGATTACGATTTAAATAACTTTGTAGTGACTGTTGAACCAGGTGTGTTATTAAATGACTTGGCAGCAGATGCAGCTCAAAAAGGATTCTTGTATCCACCTGATCCGGGTGAAAAGTTTGCAACTCTTGGCGGTAACGTTTCAACTAATGCAGGCGGTATGCGTGCAGTAAAATACGGAACAACAAGAGATTATGTAAAGAAGATGGAAGTAGTACTTCCTACAGGAAAAGTTGTTGAGTTCGGTGCAAATGTAACTAAGACTTCAACAGGATATTCTTTACTTAACCTAATGATAGGTTCTGAAGGAACTTTGGGTATAATTACTAAATTGGTATTGAAGATTGTACCTGCTCCTACAGAAGATATTTCTTTAATAGTACCTTATGAAAATTTGAACGATTGTATAGCAACCGTTCCGGAACTATTTAAACATCACTTAAACCCACAATCTATAGAATTTATGGAAAGAGCTATTGTAGAATCTTCTGAAAGATTCTTAGGCAAGAAAAACTTCCCTACACAAGTTGGCGGAGTGGAAGTTGGAGCTTTCTTATTGGTTAGATTTGATGGAAATGATGCTGATCAATTGCTTGAAATAGTTGAAAAAGCAGCTGAATTGGTGCTTGAAAATGGAGCTTTGGATGTTTTTGTTGCTGACACTCCTGAAAAGAAGAAATCAGCTTGGGAAGCAAGAGGCGCATTCTTGGAAGCTATAGAAGCTGAAACAGAATTGTACGATGAATGTGACGTAGTAGTTCCTATAAGTGAAATTGCAAATTATCTTGCATTTGTAAATGAAAAGGGTCGTGACTTCAGCTTTGAAGTAAAGAGCTTCGGTCATGCCGGAGACGGAAACCTTCATATATATGCTTGCAGTAATGATATGGAAAAAGAAGCTTTCATTAAGGAAGTTGATGAATTTATGGATATCATTTATGATAAGGCATATGAAGTAGGCGGACAATTATCCGGAGAACATGGTATTGGTCACGGAAAAACTAAATATTTAGCTAAGTTTGAAGGCGATGCCAAGATAGAACTTATGAGAGGCATAAAGAAAGTCTTCGATCCTAAGGGAATATTAAACCCTGGAAAGGTAATATAAGTTAAATTAAAAAAGGGTGGATTTCCACCCTTTTAGTTTTTAATTTTGATTAGCTTTTAACTATCTGAAAAGAATCTTTTTAAGGAGATACTATGAAAATTTTAAAAGGCTTTGCGATCCTATTTATATGTTTATTATTGGGTAGCATTTGTAAGATGCTTATTAATTTCCCTATACCGGAAGTTGTATACGGAATGTTGTTTTTATTGATATTTTTAATGGCTGGTATAGTTAAGGTTGATATGATAGAAGATGTATCAAATGGACTTCTTTCAAACCTTGCCTTCTTATTTGTGCCTGTATCAGTTTCTTTGGTTAATCAAATAGACGTGCTTGGTTCAAATATCATACCTATAGTTGTTATAGTATTGGCATCAGGTTTTATAACAATGGGTGTAACAGCTAAAGTAGTTGAATTAGTTCAAAAATGGAGGAATAAATAATGAGTGAAATGATTAAAAGTCCATATTTTGGAATTATGTTGTCAATCGTCATGTATTTAATAGGAACAGTTATATCTAAGAAATTAAAGACACCTATAGCCAATCCTCTATTAATTGCTATGATTTTATGTGTGGCATTTTTGAAGATATTCAATATATCATATGATGATTATAATATAGGCGGAAAGTATATTACATTCTTAATTGCTCCGGCTACGGTAGCTATGGTTTTAAACCTATACAAGAACATAGAATTATTAAAGAAGAATATTATACCTGTATTTGTAGGCGTGTTTGCAGGTGTGTTGACTTCTGTACTTAGTGTATTTATATTGGCAAAAGTTTTTGGTTTAAATAAAGAATTAACACTATCAATAGTGCCAAAATCTTTGACAACTGCTATAGGGGTTGCCTTGGCAGGTGAATATGGCGGTATATCAGCGGTTGCTGTAGTATGTATAGTAATTACAGGTATCTTTGGAGCTGTATTTGCACCTATAGTTATGAACACATTGAAGATAAAAGACCCTGTAGCAAAGGGTATAGGTATAGGAACAACTTCCCATGCCGTTGGAACTTCAAAAGCCATAGAAATGGGTCCTGTAGAAGGGGCTATGTCAGGTTTGGCTATAGCTTTGGCAGGTTTTACATCAGTAATAGTAATACCGATATTGATTAATATATTCGGTTAATGATTTTAACAGCTTTAGTAAGAGCAGTCATATGCTCTGCTGAGGCTGTTTTAATTTTGTTTTGATAAACCTCTACTAATGCTAATTTTTATCATTTGCTTGGATAATCTTGTATAAGTTTTTAAAAGCTATTGTTTTGACATTAACTTAGTAATATTGATATACTGAACTTAAGAAAGGACCATTCACTTAGGAGCTACTGTGATTTTAAAATTCAATAGAGGAGGATTTATGCTTAGAAGCAAAAAGAGTATTTTGTACGTATTAGCTTTAGTTGGAGCTATTTTAATAGTGTTTTTTATAAAGGATAAGGTTATTGCCGATAAAAGTACTTTAGAAAAGATTGATATTAAAAAAGTTGCTGAAGATTTTGAGCTTTATGATGATCTTAAAGCAGATTGGAGCGGATTTTCTTATAAAAATAAGTATGGGGAAGCTACATTTGATAAGAATGGTAAATTGATAGAGCTTGATCAGCTGGATGCTATGTCTCTAAATAAAAAATCTGAAAAGTTTAAGAGTGTTGAAGATATAAAGAAGATGCTTTTAGATGAAGGTTATGTTGATTCATCCTATGAAATTTATAAAGAAGGTCCTTTCTTAGATGAGGGTTTGGATATTTGGTATGTAAAGAAGTCTAAATATGGACTTAAAAATATGTATAACAGCATAAGGGTACTTGTAGATACAAATTTGAATTTGCCGGTTTCCTATAAGAAGATTGAAGAATTTACTGATGATATTGAACCCAAGATAAGTCAAGATGAGGCTGTTGAGATAGCGGCAAAGTTTTTGAAAGAAAATATTAAGGATAAAGAGTACAAGTTGAGATTGGTTGAACTTAGCGTAAAGGAAAGAAACGATTACTACAAGCTTGGTGATGTTAAAGATAAGGGTAAGCTTTCAATAGTGTATAATGTTGAATTTGAAATTGAATGTGTCTACGTTGATATCTTGACAGGAGATATAGTAGGCGGAACGGTTTATGAAACAAAAGCAGAATAATTTTTGTGGCTAATTATAAAAAGGATCCGACTAAAAAGTCGAATCCTTTTTTAATATATTATCGTTTAACTCTTTTCTTTAGAATAAGTGTAAGAGTAAGTCCTATAGCGGCAAATGCTAATAGTCCTGCTTGTAGGAAGATATTGTTAGAATCTCCGGTATAAGGACCCTTGCCTGACTTGTTTGTTCCATTATTATTTGGATTATTGTTTGGATTGTTGTTGTTTGGTTTTGGAACAGGCTTCTTTTCAACTTTCTTGTAAACATAAGTGATTTCAGTATCGCCTTTTACAACTTTGCCTGTTTCATTTCCCTTTGTCTTGTTTGGAACAAGTTCATAAGTTGTACCGTCTTCAGTAGTTATTGTCTTTGGCTTGTTGTCCTTAGTATCGTAATCTTTTCCGACTACTTGATCTTTTTCATCAAATACAGGCTTTTTGATTACATTGCCGTCTTCATCTACATAATTAACGATAACATTTCCCTTAGGCTCTATCACAGGAGGTTCTGAAGGATTTTCTCCACCGTTTTTTAGTTTATAAACGTAAGTAACTTCAAGAGTTTCTCCGCCAACTATTTTACCTTGTTCAGCAGCTGAGTTTTCATGAACCTTTACTAATTCGTATTCTTTACCGTCTGCTGTTTTGATAGTTTTAGGTTTATTATCAATAGCTGTGTCGTAATCTTTTCCTGCATCTGCATTTTCTTCATCAAATACAGGGTCTTTTATTACAGTGCCTTCTTCGTCAACATAGTTAACCTTTACGCTTCCTTTTTCAGGAACTAACTCATATACATAAGTTACATTTTTGGATTCACCGCCTACAATCTTTCCTTTTTCAGGATCGGAACCGTTTTGAATTTCCTTATATCTGTAAGTTTTACCGTTAAAGGTTATTTCTTTTTCTCTTTTATCTGTTGTATCATATGGAGAATCGGAATCTGCGCCCTTTTCATCAAATACAGGTGATTTGATTACATTGCCTTCAGTATCTACATAGTGAACTATAACATCACCTTGATCGTTAGGGATAAGGTCATATACATAGGTTACACTTAACTCTTCGCCACCTACAACTTTTCCTATAGTATCGGCTGAACCGTTTTGAACTTCTTTATATCTGTAAGTTGCACCGTTTTCTGCAACTATTGTAAGAGGTTTGTTGTCTACTTCCGTATCATAAGCTGTGTTATGAGGGGCATCCGCTATATCAGTAACCTTAGGTGCAATTACGGCTCCGGTTGTATCTACATAATTTACAATTACTGAACCCTTTAGAGGTCTGTAGTAATGAATAGTTTCAGCATTAATTGTTCTTGTTCTATTTACAAGAGATTGTATTAAACCTCCGATTATAACTGTAGGTTTATCTACTACATTACCGTCAAGATCAATATATTTGCCTTCTTCATTTACAAGATAATGTTGAGCTTCGGAATATAGATTTCCTTTTTCGTGTCCGTTATGCATGCCTAAAGTGTGCTTTATAGATTTTGTACTATAACCTTCAACTATTTTTCCATCTTGGTTAGATTTGGGAACAGCCCAATTTTTAGAAGTTTCGTATACCCATGGATCAGGTCTACCTAAGGCATCATTGCCTTCATTATATTGACCCGGTGCAAGTTCTTCTGAAACAAACATTAACAAGAATGGAAACTCAGGTGAGTTTAGTTTGGCAACATCCTCAGGAGTTCTGTTTGGATTGTTTACAACTTCCATAATTTTGTTTAAAGCTAAATCATCAGTAGTTATAGAATCTTTTAGATAGTAGTCTTTAAAATTAGGATGATCAGGGTTTATTATAAATGTAAGTACTCTTGCAGTACCATCGTCCTTTGTTGTATATCTTACAGTTGCTTGCTTATAATCTTTAGCATATTGAAGTAAGGCTGTGCCTTCTTTATAGCCTGCAGCAACATATCCTCTGCTTGCTTCTGAATCAGGGGCTTTTTCAGCTACATATTCATAACCTTTAAATTCAGCTTTTCCGGCTGCTCTAAACTCATTTGTAGCAACATCTCCTGTTTGAGTATATTTTGCAAGTTCCTCAGG
Organism: Bacillota bacterium; assembly: GCA_023394215.1. GTDB lineage: Bacteria > Bacillota > Clostridia > Tissierellales > Peptoniphilaceae > JAUMWX01. Next base: position 7,585 of record JAEXBH010000108.1, read on the forward strand.
TTTTTCTTCATCAGTTACATAACGAGTTACATGTTGAGCTTTCAAAGTAGGTACATCTATACCTAATTCGTTGAAGCCGCCACCTATTCTACTTGATATAAAATCATAGACTACAGTATCGGTATCTCCGCCACCTTGACCATTCACTACTCGTAATTGGTTATCTTTTAAATACTCAATAGTATATACATATTTTTCAGTTTTAAGTTGATCAAATTGGATGGTTTGACCCGGAGTTACTTGTTTGGTTTCTATGACTGTGCCGGCTTTTTTATCTACTAAGCTTACAAAAACGGTGTTATCAGCACCGGTTTTGTCAACAGAATAGGATAAATAGTAATCGGTCTTCATATCTCCATTGTAGCCGTTGCCTTCATGATCAAGCTTTTGCACTAAAAATGTAACTCTTGCCGCATCTGCTGCATGATTATATTCAGCCGGAACAGGTG
>JAEXBH010000150.1 GCA_023394215.1 Bacillota bacterium
TTTATACTGCAAGAAGCGGTCCGGGAGAGATTGCTTTTGCATCATCATTTCCGGGTTCAATATTGGCTTATGAAGTATCTCCTGCAAATGAATTGATAGTTCAAAAGAGGGCATTTTTAGCTTCCGAGGAAAGTGTTGAAACAGAAGTTTCCTTCCAAAGAAAAATCGGAGTGGGATTTTTTGGAGGAGAAGGCTTTATTATGCAAAGACTTTACGGTAAGGGACTTGCCTTTCTTGAAATAGACGGAAGCCTTCAACTTTATGAGTTGGAAGCCGGTCAAAAACTTATAATAGATACAGGCTATCTTGTTGCAATGTCCCCTACATGCAGCATAGACATACAGTCAACAGGAAATATGAAGACTATGTTTTTCGGCGGAGAAGGTTTCTTTAATACCGTGGTAACCGGACCGGGTAAGGTTTATTTACAAACTATGCCTATAAGCAAGTTGTTTGGGCTTTTCCCTTCGACAGGTGATTAAACTGAAGCTTTTTAGGGATAAATAAAATTTAATTATCGAAGCCCTCGATTTAAAAAAGTTTAAATCGAGGGCTTTTTACATGTAATTGGTAAATTTCATTTTATATTATATAATCACCTTAATTGTCCTATATTTTCTTCTGTGATATTATATGTATAGGGCAGATATAAGATGCAGATTGTTTTCGGTTATCTTGTAACATTTTTGTTTGTAGTGAGGGGATTATGAACGATTATCAAAAGGGTTTTGAACTTATTCATGATTTAATAAAGAAGAGATGGGTTCCGCAAATTCTACATTCAATAAAAATCGGCAGATACACTTATACGGATATATTAAACAGTATAGATTATCTTTCAAATACCGAACTTCAAAGGAAGCTCAGAGTTTTGGAGGAGAATAAGTGTATATATAAGGAGGAAGGAAACGGGGGATATTATCTGACCGATTTCGGCAGGGAAATAGAGCATTTGTTTAACCATTTTTACGAATTGGGAAAAAAATATATGTAAAGGAAAAATCCTCTTATCGGATGTACAGGTTCGGTAAGAGGATTTTGTATTTCTATATTTCTTTGATCACGAGAATTTGTTGCCCTGCTTTGGGTGACAGTACAAGGCTTTTATCTTTGGATTTGATTATAATGGAATTATCAAAACTTTCAAAGCTGTCAAGATATATCAGCTGGTTAAGTTTTAAATCGAGTTTTTTTGTATAGTCTAAAAGAGCCGGGTCATCAGCTACTTTTTTTATTTGATAGTAAAAACCCGCTTCGGCATCTGATAATTTTACAGGCCTTTCTTTGTATTCGATTTTATCGGCATTAGCAAATATTATACCGCCGTGAGGGCAGTACTCAGGTCTTCCTAAAAAGTTGTTGAGACTTTCAAATAGATGTTCACTGGTTACGCTCTGTAAGAGCTTAGCCTGATCATGGACGTCTTTCCAATCGTATTTAAGGATTTCGGTCATAAAGTATTCCCAAAGTCTATGTTTTGAAGAAATTGACTTTGCGAGATTTTGTCCCTTTTCCGTAAGTTCTATATTTTCAGAGTTATCAGCAACGAGGCCTTCTTTTTTTAGTTTTTTTATCATTTCCGTTACGGAGGATGGGGCAACATTCAGCCATTGGCTTATTTCTTTGTTATTTGCCTTGCCTTTTCTGATATTAAGTTTAAATATTGTAGTCAGATAATCTTCCCTTTGAGGATTAATTTCCATTTTTATCTCCGAGGATTTTAATTTATTTAACAGGAGAATGTCGAATTATACTATGGACTCGTATGAAATGCAGTCCGAACAATATCCTATTATGTTTTCTATTATACCCGATAAGAGGAAATAATATTAAATAATTAAAAAAAATTTATTCCACAAAGTAAAAAAGAGCAAGCAAAACTTACCCTTTTTAATATATAGTCAAGTCCTTAATAGTTAAACGCACTTTAGGAGGACCGGCTATCTCAAATTATTTGGTGCAAATAAGCCAATTTTAAAATATTTGAGAGCTTTATTTGCAATGATTGAACATTTTCCTCTTATATGAGGATTAAATCAGGTTTTTAAGCTTGCCTTAAGATGTTTTCTTACATAAAGGAAAGCAAAACCGAAAATTAAGGTTAATAATAATTTATTCATTTTATATCCTTTCATCTTAAGTTTAAATTCTACGAGTTTGTATTAACTAACTTATAGATACTATAACATAAAATTCGGCATATGTAAAGTATTTATTTAGGCAAACCTAATTATTTTTTTTTGTGCTGTAAATATCTACAAAAAAACGATAAATTATTGTATAATCAATATATGATGTAGATTTCACAAGAAATTTGGAGATGCTATGATAGATTTTTCTAATATAAAAACCGAACAGGTAAATCATAAATCCATAAATTTTTCATCTCTTACGGCAAAGGAGGCTGTAGAGCTTATGAATTTTGAGGATTTAAGGGCTGTAGAGTGTATAAGAGATAGATTTGAGGAAATAGTAAAGCTCATTGATTTGACTACTGAAAGTCTTAGAAAGGGAGGCAGGCTGATTTATATAGGAGCTGGTACCAGCGGTAGACTGGGACTTTTAGATGCCAGTGAGTGTCCGCCTACATTCGGGGTAGATAAGAATCAGGTAATAGGAATTATTGCCGGGGGAAGACAAGCCTTTACCGTAGCTGTGGAAGGGGCCGAGGATAGAGAGGATTTAGGTAAAAAAGATCTTTTGGATATAGGTCTAAGCAAAGAGGACACACTTATAGGAATAACAGCAAGCGGCAGGACACCGTATGTTATAGGAGCCCTTAAGTACGGACTTGAGATAGGTGCAAATGTCGGGGCTGTAGTTTGCAGCTCTGAAAGTTTGATAGCAAAATTTGTCCCAAATACCGTAGAGCTTAATCCGGGGCCGGAGGTTTTGACGGGTTCTACAAGGTTAAAGGCAGGGACTGTAACAAAATTGGTTTTGAATATGATATCTACAATAAGTATGAAGAATATAGGCAAGATTTACAGGAACTATATGGTGGATTTGAAAATTTCAAACTCCAAGTTAAGGCAAAGAGCCATAAACATAATTATGGCTGTTACAGCTTGCAATGAAGTTTTTGCGACTGAGAAATTGGAAGAGGCAGGGGGCAGTGTTAAACTTGCAATAGTTATGATAGCTTTAAAATCTTCATGTGAAGAGGCTAAGAAAATCATAGATAGAAATCTGGGTATCATTGATAATATTTTGGAGGATGTATATGGATGATAGGGAGATAGCTGTAAAAATTGTAGAGGCTTTGGGAGGAAAATCCAATATAGTTAAGGCGGATAACTGTATGACAAGATTCAGGGTTACTGTCAGGGAAGAGGCTAAGGTTGATGAAGAAACTCTAAAAGCTACGGAAAATGTACTTGGATTGGTAAATTTAAATGGACAGTTTCAAATTGTCTTAGGTCCGGGAAAGGCAAAGAAGATAAGAGATATTGCAGTTTCTCAATATAAACTTGATACGGACGGAAATTCTTCGGACAAAAGGGATTATTTTAATGATTGGAAGCAAAACAAGGAGAATATAAAATCAAAGCAAAAGGATTTTTTTCTAAATAGGGTATTAAAAACAATATCTGAAATTTTTGTTCCCCTTATACCTGCGATTATTGCCTCAGGCTTGGCAAACGGCTTGGCAAGTCTTATGGGTATTCTCATAGGCAAGGATATATTGCCTGAAGGTTTAGCTGTACTTAAGCTTTTATTTACCATAATTGGAACAAGTTTTACAGCCTATTTTGCTATTTTTACCGGTATAAGATCGGCTGAGGTTTTCGGAGCTACCCCCGCAATGGGTGGTATGATAGGAGGAATGTCAATAGTATCAGCTTTGGTGGAACTTTCAAAGCAGCTTGGACTGTATAATGAAGCTATACCTCTTGAATCCATACTTACAAGCGGTAAGGGGGGCATAATAGGAGTTATACTTGGTGTATTTCTTTTGGCAAGGGTTGAAAAGTTTATAAGAAAGAGGGTGCCTGACCTTCTTGATTTGATACTTACTCCGTTTTTATCACTTTTAATTACAGCTACTGTTTTTGTTTTAATCCTTATGCCGCTTGCCGGATTTTTATCGGATTATCTGGTGGCAGCCCTATCCTATATAGTAAATTCCCCAAGTTATCTTGTGAGGATTATAAGCGGTTTTATTTTGTCCGCCCTATTTTTACCTATGGTTTTGCTTGGGCTTCATCATGGACTTATACCTATATATGCGGTTCAATTGGATAAAATGGGAGGAGTATCACTTTTTCCCGTTTTAGCAATGGCGGGAGCCGGACAGGTAGGAGCTGCTCTTGCAATATATATTATAGCTAAGAAAGTTGATAATCAAAGGCTTGAGAAAGTAATTGCAGCGGCCTTGCCGGCAGGACTTTTAGGTGTAGGAGAACCCCTTATATACGGGGTAACACTTCCTATGTTTAAGCCTTTTATAACAGCCGGGTTAGGAGCGGGATTCGGAGGCGCCTTTGTTATGCTAAGCGGTGTAATGGCAAACGCCTGGGGGCCGAGCGGTCTTGTAGCTCTTCCGCTTATGCAGGGTTGGGGTGTGCTTTATTACCTATGCGGTCTTGTGATTTCTTATATAGGAGGGTTTGTTATAACAATTCTTACAATTAAGGATGAGGACGTGAGAAGGGTATAGCACAAATGAAAGTAATTTTTAAGTAGGCATGTAAAAAATACATGCCGCTTTTAATTTTAAATAATCCCTAAAAAGCCCCATTTCATATATGTTAATATTATAATTTATAAACGATACACAATATATAGTATATAAATTTAAATGGAAATCCTAAATATTGTGTATTTCCTATTGACTTGGACCACAATAAGTAGTAGTATATACTTGCGAAAACAATAGATAACCCCAATAAGTAGTGTATGTAATAAGTTAGGAGACAGGATATGGAAGTAATTAAGAGAACAGGTGAGAAGGTTGCTTTTGATAAGAGAAAAATAGCTATAGCTATAGAAAAAGCAATGAACTCATTTTCCGGAGTTTATGAAGAAGGTCAGGCACAACAGATAGCTGATGAAATTGAAGAATTTGCAGAGACCATAAGGGAGCCCATGACCATTCACGGTATAGAAGAGCAGGTTTACTATAAGCTTTTGAAATACAATAACCCAGCAACTGCCAAGGCATATGAAAGTTACCGTTCAGTTCAAGAGTTTAAGAGGCACTCAAATACTATAGATGATGAAATAGTGGGTATATTGAATAGATCAAATATAAATGTAATAGACGAAAATTCAAATAAGGATGCAAAGGTTGTAAGTACACAAAGAGATCTTATTTCCGGTGAGGTATCCAAAGATATAGCTCGTAGACTTTTGATGCCGGCTGAAATAGTATTGGCACATGATTCTGGGGCTATACATTTCCATGATATGGACTACATAATTCAACCGATGTTTAACTGCTGTTTGGTAAATTTAAATGATATGCTTACTAACGGTACTGTTATAAACGGTAAAAAAATTGATACGCCTAAGAGTTTCCAAGTGGCATGTACCGTAACTACTCAGATAATAGCACAGGTTGCAAGCGGTCAATATGGCGGACAAAGTATAAACGGGATAGACACCATACTTGCTCCTTTTGTAAGAAAGTCCTATGAAAAATATTTACAATCCGTAGTTGAGGAGCAAAAGGAAGTTTACGGTATAGAGCCTGATATGGAAAAGGCTGCAGAAATAGCTTGGAAGAGGACAAGGAAGGAAATAAAGGACGGTATCCAAACTATTCAATATCAAATAAATACTTTGATGACAACAAACGGACAGGCTCCTTTTGTAACTTTGTTTATGCACTTTAAGCCAGGCTTTGAATATGAGAAGGAAGCTGCACTGATAACGGAAGAAATATTAATGCAAAGGCTTGAGGGTATAAAAAATGATGATGATGTTTATGTAACTCCTGCCTTTCCTAAGCTTATTTATGTTTTGGATGAACATAATGTCCATAAGGATTCAAAATATTATTATCTAACTAAACTTGCAGCAAAGTGTACGGCTAAACGTATGTATCCGGATTATATTTCAGCCAAGTTGATGAAAAAATATTATCAGGGGAATGTATTTTCTCCTATGGGTTGCAGGTCTTTTTTAGCTCCTTGGCAAAATGAAAAGGGAGAATATGTATTTGACGGAAGATTCAACATGGGGGTTGTGAGTTTGAATTTACCTCAAATAGGTATCCTTTCAAAAGGGGATGAAGAAAAATTCTGGACTATTTTGGAGAAGAGACTTGAACTTGCAAAGAAGGCTTTATTGTTCAGATATGAGTTGCTAAATGATGTTGTAAGCGATGTAAGTCCTATCCATTGGCAGTATGGAGCTATAGCAAGGCTCGGTAAGGGAGAAAAGGTAACTGAACTGTTGAAAAACGGTTATGCTACGATTTCTTTGGGATATATAGGACTTTATGAGGCCACAAAGCTTGTGACCGGAGAGAGTCATACAAAGGGTGGTAAAG
>JAEXBH010000152.1 GCA_023394215.1 Bacillota bacterium
GGGTTGACAAGATAAGCGATATATTGAGAGATTAGGTGAAAGATATGAAGACCGGTATTTATAAAACTATGGATATAGAATTATCAAGAAGTTACCAGTTTATTCTGGGGAAAAACCTTGTTGATGAATTGGCGGACCACATTATGCTTGAGAAAAATCAAAAACTTATGCTTGTGTCGGATTCAAGAGTATGGGGTCTTTACGGCATGAGGATAGATGCCGCTTTTACAAGTGTTAAAAATCCGGTTTATCATTATATTATAGATGAGGGAGAGAGCTCCAAGAATTTAAAAAATCTTTGTGACTTGCTGGAGAGCTTAGCTGAAAATAATTTTACAAAAGCTGACAAGATTTTAGCAATAGGAGGGGGAGTAGTAGGAGATTTGGCAGGTTTGGCGGCTTCCATATACTTAAGGGGGATAGACCATATTTTTGTAGCGACAACTACTCTTGCAGCATTTGATTCGAGCGTTGGGGGGAAAACAGCCGTAAACCTAAAAAACGGTAAAAATTTGGTCGGTTCCTTTAAGCAACCCCAAAGGGTTTTGTGCGACCTTTCAATGTTTGAAAGCTTGAGCGACAGAATTTTTTATGAGGGTATGGCTGAGGCTGTAAAATATGCTTTTATTTGTGATATCAATATGCTTTGCTTGTTTGAAAGGGATCTTAGGAGTAAGGAAGACCTGCTTTGTCAAATTATAGAAAGGTCTATTTTAAATAAAAGTAAATTGGTTGCCAAAGACGAATTTGATAGGGGCAAGAGGATGCTTCTTAATTTCGGACATACTATAGGTCATGCTATTGAGAAAAAATCTGATTATAATTTGAGGCACGGGGAAGCCGTAGCCATAGGTATGGTGTGGATGCTTAAGCTGTCGATTGCCAAGGGGATTTTAAGTAAAGAAAATACAAATGCCAATGCAAGAGTTAAAGAAATACTTAGGAAAAAGGAGCCCTTAAGTCTGCTTGAGGATTTGTTAAAACAGTATGGATTGCCGGTGGAAAGTGAATTTGTTTTAGACGACCTGCTTTCTCTTATAAAGCTTGATAAGAAGATTAGAGAATCCTATATAAATATAATCTTATTAGAGAGTATAGGTATGGCGAGTGTCAGAAAAGTAAAACTTGAGAATCTTGACCAATATTTGAGGCTATCATGAGATTGGGATTAAAAAAGTCATTTTTACAAGGAAATATAGAAATTATCAGCTCTAAGTCAATAGGACATAGGGCTCTTTTGCTTGCTTCAATGTGTAATGAAGAGAGTGTAATATTTATAAACAAGCTTTCCAAGGATATAGAAAAAACCTTGGAAATATTAACCCTGTTCGGGGCGTTAATAGAAAGAGGAGACGGGTTTATAAAAATTAGAAAGGGTAAGGCTTTGTATCCTGAAAAGGTCGATTTCGGAGAATCCGGGGCCTCTTACAGATTTTTGCTTCCTATCTCATTTATAGAAGGCAGGGATATATTTTTCAGCGGCAGTGAAAGACTCGCCCAAAGGCCCATATATGATCTTATAAGGGAGCTTGAAAAGCAGGGCATAGTCTTTTCGGCAAAAGAACTTCCTTTCAGAGCAAGAGGAAAATATTCTTCCGATGAAAGAATATTCTCCCTACCGGGCAACGTGTCGAGTCAATATATTTCATCCGTTTTGATGCTGGGGGCCTGCTTGGACGGGAAAACAACAATTTACGTATGCGAACCGCTTGAATCCAAGCCTTATATTGATATGACCTTAGGGCTTTTGGAAATGTTTGGAGTTGATTTTAAAAGTTTTTCAGGAGGATATGTAGTTGACGGAGGCCTTAAAAGTCCGGGTATAATAAGGGTTGAGCCTGATTATTCAAATGCTTTCAGCCTTATAGCTATGGGGATTTTAAATGGGAATATAAGACTTGAAAATATGCCCTATCATAGCCTTCAGGGAGATAGGAAAATAATCGATGCGTTGTTGAAGGTAGGTGCCGATATCAGATTTTGCGGTGATGCACTTATAGTAAAAAAATCATCTATAGGGTCCGTGGATATAGATATGTCCGATATGCCGGATCTTATCCCAAGCCTATTGGTTCTGTTGAGCCAGGCGGAGGGGAAATCGGTAATCAGAAATGTTGAACGTTTAAGGTATAAGGAGTCCGACAGAATTGAATCAAGTCTTGCAATGGCTGAAAATATAGGAATAAAGGCTTATTATGATGCCGGAAACATATATGTGGACCCTTCTGAAATTTCCGGTGGAAGGGTAAACAGCTTTAACGATCATAGGATAGTTATGGCAGCAAGTTTGGCTGCACTTGCATCACGGGATAAAATAGAAATAGATGGGGTTGAAGCTGTTGAAAAATCTTACCCCGGATTTTTTGAGGATATTTTAAGTTTAGGAATGAATATAGAAGGGGGGAGCTTATATGGAATTGAATAATTTGATTTTGGATATATGGGGAAGTTCCCACGGTGATAGGATAGGATTTAAACTTTTCGGCTTGGAAACGGGTGCCAATATAGATATGAGTTTGGTAGAAGAGTTCTTATCAAGAAGATCTTCTGTAAATAAGGCCTATGCAACTGCAAGAAAAGAAAAAGATATATTGAATATTTCAGGAGGATTTGAGGGTGGGTTAACAACTTCTAAACCCGTGGAAGGATACTTCATAAATAAAGATGTAGATTCTAAGGCCTATGAGAAATTCAATCAGGTCTATAGACCCTCGCATGTGGATTATGTGTCCAAACTGAAATTCGGCAGAAACTTTGACATAGCAGGCTCTTCTGTATTCTCGGGAAGGTTGAGTGTTGCTGTGGTCGCAGCCGGGGCTATGGCAAATTCTATTCTTAGAGATAAGGGTATTTATGTAAAATCTCATATAAAAAGATTGGGTGAAATAGAGGATAGAGCCGTTAATTATGAAGCGGTCGGCTTGGAGGATTTTGCAGATATAGACCCGGATTTTTCTTTTTTAGACAAAAGCAGACTTGGAGAGCTTGAAGTTCTTATGCAAGAACTGGTGAAGGAAAAAGATTCTCTTGGCGGTCAGGTGGAACTTGCTATATTCGGAAATGTGGAGAAGCTCGGGGGTCCATACTTTGATAGGCTGGAAGCGAGACTTGCAAGGCTTGTTTTTTCAACTCCGGGTGTAAGAGCCTTGGAATTCGGCAGAGGCATAAGGGCGTCTTATGTTAAGGGGTCAGAGAATAATGATCCTTTTATTTTAAGAGGCGGTAAGGTCGGAACAAAAACAAATAACAGCGGCGGCATAAACGGAGGTATAGCCAACGGTATGCCTATAATTATAAATGCTTTTGTAAAGCCTACAGCCTCGATAGGGAAAAAACAATTAAGCCTTGATTTAAGCACGGGAAAAGAGACTTGTTTGGAACTTGGTGGAAGACATGATCCGGCTTTTATACTCAGAATTCCTCCGGTTTTAGAAGCCATGGTATCCTTAGCCGTATTGGACTTGTATTATGAGGAAAATAAGCTTCCTTTAAGAAATAGGATAGACGTAATAGATGAAAAAATAGCAAGGCTTTTTGTAGAAAGAAGCAAGCTTACAAGAAAAATAGGCAGAATAAAGGCTATAAAAAATCAACCTATAGATGTGCCTCAAAGAGAGGCGGAGATTTTAGACAGGTTAAAAGAGCAACACCCCGACAATGAAGATCTTTTAAGTCTATATGGGGAAATTTTTAAAATCAGTAAAGAGGGTCAGGAAAAATTGAGAAAAACTTATTCCGAAAAGTACGGACTTGCGGGTAAAAGTCTTAAACACAGCTATTCACCGGAAATACATAAGTTTTTGGGAGGATATGATTACTCTCTTTTTGAGGTGGAAGAAGATGAGCTTGAGGACCTTATAGAGGGAGATAGGTTGGGGCTGAATGTTACCATACCCTATAAGGAGAAGGTGATTCCGTATCTTGACGGACTTACCAAACAGGCCGAGGCGATAGGAGCAGTAAATCTTATACAATATAACAGGGGCAAAAAATACGGATTTAACACGGACTACTACGGTTTTCAGAAACTTATTGAAGGCGCTAAAATTGAAATATCCGGTAAAAATGTTCTTGTGCTCGGGACCGGGGCAAGCAGTAAGACCGTTTCTTATGTTTTAAGCAGAAATAGGGCAAAATCAATAAATTATGTATCCAGAAGGGGAGAGGTCAACTATTCAAATTGCTATGATTTTAAGGATACAAATGTTATAGTAAACACGAGTCCGGTAGGAATGTACCCTAATGCTGACAAATGTCTTTTAAATATCTCAAGATTTGAAAATTTAGAGGCGGTTGTAGACCTTATATATAATCCCTTGTTTACCAGATTTATAATAGAAGGAAAAAAATTAGGCTTAAAGACTGCCGGGGGACTTCCTATGCTTGTATATCAGGCCAAAAAGAGTGTTGAATTATTTAAGAATACAAGGCTTGATGACAGTTTGGCGGAAGAAAATATAGATGCCTTGGGAAAGGAAAAACTTAATATAGTTTTAGTCGGTATGCCGGGGTCCGGGAAGTCGACAATAGGAAGAAAGCTTGCCAGGAG
>JAEXBH010000182.1 GCA_023394215.1 Bacillota bacterium
GTATCAGGTTGTACATTCTCAAGCTTGGCTGTTAAGGAAGCTGTTAAGGATGCCTTAACTAAAGCTGGAGCAAATATAGAAGCCCTTTCCAAAAAGGTAACCAAGGAAGTTAAGAAAACTGACGAAAATTTAGAAGCGGAAGTTGTCATAATAGGTGCGGGCGGTGCAGGTTTATCAGCCGGCGTATCAGCTTATGAAAACGGAGCAAAATCTGTAATAATCATTGAAAAAATGCCATTTGCCGGTGGTAATACTCTTAGAGCCGGCGGTGCAATGAATGCTATTAACGAAGAAAAGCAAAAAGCTCAAGGAATTGAAGATTCTGTTGAATTACACTTCCAACACACTTTTGAAGGCGGTCATAAGGTTGCAAATGAAAAACTTGTAAAAACTTTGACTGAAAATGCTCCTGCAGCAGTTAAGTGGCTTGAAAGTCTTGGCGTAAAGTTTAAAGCAGAAATAGGTTCCGTAATAGGCTCAAAATGGGCAAGATCAAATCAAACTGAAATGCAATTGGGTACAGGCTATATATCTGTCCTACAAGCAAAATTTGAGGAAAAAGGTGGAAAAATTCTTCTAAATACAAAGGCTACAGACCTTATCAAAGAAGGAGACAAGATTACAGGTATAAAGGCTGAATCTGAAGATAAAAATCTTACTATAAAGGCTCAAAGGGGTGTTATCATAGCTACTGGCGGATATGCTGCCGACTTTGAACTTGCTAAAAAATATCTAAACGATAAGGGCGTTTACAACAAAGACAATCTTCCTGAAAAACTTGAAAGTACAAACCATCCGGGAGCTACAGGTGACGGTATAGTAATGGCTGAAAAAGTTGGAGCAAATGTAATAGATATGGAACATATCCAATTATTACCTATGTCAGGAGATAAGTTCGGTCCTACTATAAACGTTGACAGTGTTTTCTTTATAAACAAAGAAGGTAAAAGATATGTCAAGGAAGACGGCGGACGTGACGAATTGTGTCTTGCTGCCTTTAAGCAAACCGACGGCGTTTACTATATGATAAACGACTCACAAATCATTCCTGAAAACAGGATTACCCTATCAGGCGAAAAACTTGATACCCTAATTTCCAAGGGTATAGTTGTTGAAGCCCCTACCCTAAAAGAACTTGCGGAAAAAATCGGCGTACCTGCTGATGCCTTGGAAAAAACAACTCAAGAATTCAACAAGTCTGTAGACGCAAAATCCGATGAATTCGACCGTAAAGTATGGGGTAATAAGATAGAAAAAGGACCTTTCTATGCAACTCTAAGATACCCTGCTCTTCACCACACAATGGGCGGTATCAAAATCAATGAAGAAGCTCAAGTTCTATCTACTGACGGAAACGTAATACCCGGACTATATGCTGCCGGAGAAGTAACAGGCGGCATCCACGGTGCAAACAGATTGGGTGGTAACGCTATCGCCGATATCATAGTATTCGGAAGAATTGCCGGTCAAACAATAATGAAATAGAACAATTAACATACCGAAAAGCCGAAAAGGTATTGTGTTGGAAAGAAATATTCCACCACAATACCTTTTTTCTTATATATAACAGATCGATAAACTCATAATCGATCCGCTCATCTATTATCTGTTAAAGAGTCCCTTATCCAGTATGTCCATAACCTTATCAACTATATACTCAAAATCGGTATCTTCAGAAAACATTACATATCTAAGTCCTATGAAATTGGAAATCCCCATAAGTACCCAGGATAAGATTTCCGTATCTATGCCCGAAAGTTCCCCACCTTCTACAGCATCATCCAAACTCTTTTTGTAATGCTTGGAAAAATTCATATAGTAGTCTACAAATTCCTGCTTATCTATATACAAGGACTCCCAAATAATATTGTATATATGCTTATTTTTCTTAACAATTTCCATGAATACTAAGAGACCCAGTCTTTCCGCCTCTCTCCTACTCTTTACTCCGGCTATTCTTTTAGATATATTTGACCTTATATACTTACTGTATTGCAATAAAAGATGATCATATATACTCTTTTTATCAGCAAAATATATATATATGGTCCCTACGGAAATACCGGCTTCTTTAGCTATATCTCTGATTGTTGAGCCGTTGTATCCCTTTTTATAAAACACATTTTCAGCTGCAGTAATAATATTTTTTAAAGTAGTCTCGCCCTTGGCGGTTTTAGGTCTGTTAATTAGCTCCATCCATTCTCCATCCTAATTTATAAATTGTATTCTTGCTTATCATTATTAGCGAAACCTAAAAGAGTGGACACAAATATATTAGGCTTCTCATACATTATACCATGACCGCTATTATGAATAAACAGCAGTTCAGATTTTTTAATTTTAGAGTGGATTTCTTCCTGTTGATAAAAAGGAGTAACAAAATCATATTCACAGCCCAAAATCATAGTCGGACATTTTATTTGATCAAGCTTATCCCTAATATCATACCCCACAGAAGAATTTGTAAGGATTTTCATAGAATCTATAAAATTCTTATCCGCAAAAACTTCAAGCAATATTTTTTTCCTATTTTCCATCCATTCCTTTTTCTCTATAAAAAACTTAGGAGAGTATATAAAAGGAATTGTTACGAGATAATAGGTTAAAGGATCAACACTCGCCTGATTCCACGCATTCCCCACCTCTTCCAGCCAATAGGAAGTATTGGGGCAGGTGTTTGATAAAAACAGCCTATCAACATATTCCGGGTACTTCAAGGTAAACTGCATAGCTATTTCCCCTCCATATGATAT
>JAEXBH010000038.1 GCA_023394215.1 Bacillota bacterium
GACCTGTAGAGGGCAGATATACATGGTTTGCCCAAAGGGTAAAGACCAGTAAGATAAATAACTCGGGTTGGAGGATAGATTATTGGTTGACCAGCGAAAGGGTTGCAAAACAAATTACAAGATCCGACATGCTTGATTCAGGTCCGAGGCAGGATCATACCCCTATAGTTTTGGAGTTTAATATATGAGTATTTTAACAGTAACAAATCTAAATCACAGTTATGGTGGAAGGGAAATATTAAACAATGTAAATTTTAGGCTTTTGAAGGGAGAGCATGTGGGCTTGGTAGGGCCGAACGGTGAGGGGAAATCTTCCTTTATGAATATCATTACAGGTAAGCTTATTCCTGACCAGGGAGATATAGAATGGGCAAAATATGTTAAGGTAGGCTACCTTGATCAGCTTGCGTCATATGATAAGGACGTAACCATAAGGGAAGTCTTGCAGGATGCTTATCTCGATCTTTTTGAAAAAGAAGAGAGAATCAATCAAATTTACATGGAAATGGCTGATAAAAATCAGGAAGAGATGGATGCCTTGATGGAAGAGGTGGGCATTTTACAGGATATAATAGAACATAGGGACTTTTATGTCATAGATGCCAAGATAGAAGAAATTTCAAGGTCCATGGGACTTTTAGATCTTGGCCTTGAAACCAAGTTTAAAGAGCTTTCCGGTGGACAAAGATCAAAGGTGCTTTTGTGTAAATTGCTTTTAGAAAAGCCTGATATATTGATGCTTGATGAACCTACCAATTACTTGGATGAAAATCATATAGAGTGGTTAAGGAGATATCTGCAAAATTATGAAAATGCTTTTATTTTAATATCTCATGATATAGCTTTTTTAAATTCTGTAATTAATCTTATTTATCACGTTGAAAATAAGGAATTAAATAGGTACGTAGGAGATTATTCCGAGTTTGAAAGGATGAGAGACCTTAAAAAGAGGCAAGTTGAACAGGCATATAAGAAGCAACAGCAGGAAATAAGGGAACTTGAAGATTTTGTTCAGAGAAACAAGGCAAGAGTTGCTACGAGAAATATGGCAATGTCAAGGCAAAAAATTCTTGATAAGATGGATAAGATTGAGCTCATAAAGGATAAGCCAAAGCCCGAGTTTAAATTTAAACAAATAGGTTCGACTTCAAAACTGATTTTTGAAACCAAGGATTTGGTAATAGGTTATGACAAGGCTCTAACTAAAGCTCTTAATCTTAGAATGGAAAGAGGAGACAGGATAGCTATAGTGGGGCAAAACGGACTTGGAAAGACAACACTTATAAAAACAATATTGGGGCAAATAAAACCCATATCAGGTGAAATTCATTTTGGACAAAACCTTCATATAGGTTATTTTCAACAAGAGGAAAATTATGAAAATCAGACAGCCATAGATGAAATTTGGGATGAGTTTCCTTCCATGCAGCAGTATGAAGTAAGGGCTGCACTTGCAAAATGTGGGCTTACAACAGATCAATATGAGTCGCAGATAAAGGTTTTAAGCGGAGGAGAAAAGGCTAAAGTCAGACTTTGCAAGGTAATAAATAAACCTACAAACGTAATAATGCTTGATGAGCCTACCAACCACTTGGACAATGATGCAAAGAATGAATTAAAAAAAGGATTGGAAGAATATAATGGAGGAATTTTCCTTATCTCCCATGAGAAAGACTTTTATAATGAAGTCGCAACCGAAATTTGGAATATGGAAGATTTTTCTTTATTGTTTTAGGAAAAAGTTATGGAAAATAAGAAATCTTATGGATTATTTACGACAATAACGATGATTGTCGGTATAGTAGTGGGTTCAGGTATATATTTCAGAGCGGATGATATATTTGCTTTTACAAATGGAAATTTACCTTTGGGACTTTTGGTCTTAAGCTTGGGGGCAACCTGTATAATCTTCGGGAGTCTGACCCTTTCTCAACTATCAAGAAGGTGTGATGACAGGGGCGGTTTGGTAGCTTATTTTGATAAATTTATAAGCCCGAAAATGGCGGCGGGATTTGGATGGTTTCAACTTTTCGTATATGTGCCGGCCATTATAGCGGTTATTGCTTGGGTTTCAGCCATGTATACATTTATGCTTTTGGGCGTAGAAGCTACATTTATTCAGCAGATACTGCTTGGAATTTTATATGTAGCGATTTTGCTTGCTATAAATGTTTTCAACAGAATTTTGGGAGGTTACGTACAAAATGTAGCCACAACAATAAAGTTAATTCCGCTTTTTCTGATAGCTTTTTACGGTTTGTTCATGGCGAGTCCAATTACATTTACTTCAGTAAACGGGGCGAGTTTCGGACAGGAATTTTCCAAGATGACCTGGCTTACGGCTCTTGTTCCTCTGGTTTTTTCTTACGACGGGTGGACCCTGGCGCTTCATATAGGTAATGAAGTCAAGGATGCCAGAAGAAATATGGCAAAGGCATTGATTTTTAGTCCCATTATAATCCTGTTAACTTATTTAATTTATATAATAGGCATGTCAAAAATACTTGGGGCAAGTGCCATTTTAGAGCTGGGAGACAGGGCAGTCTTTGAAGCCGGAAAGCTTATTCTGGGAGACAGAATAGGTAATGTTCTGCTTGTGATTATAGTTGTTTCCGTACTGGGTGTACTAAATGGGGTGATATTGGCCGGTATAAGGATGCCACAGGCATTAGCTGAAAAAGGAATGATTTTTGATGGTGGAATTTCAAAGATAAGTTCAAAATACGGAGTATCCGTTAAATCGAGTTTAGTTTTATTCGGGCTTACCTTGTTTTGGATGCTTGCCCACTATATTATAAGTAAATATAATATATTTAATGGCAGGGATATAAGTGAAATTTCAATAGTATTTTCATATCTTAGCTATATTTTATTGTATCTTGCCGTTTTCAGGATAATGAAGAAGGATAAGGAAGGATTTTTAATTTTACCCTTACTTGCAATTTTCGGTTCCTTAGTTATATTTTTAGGTTCAATCATAGCGAGTCCTCTTTATATAAGTGTATTTATACTTATATGTTCAGCGGTAATGTATGCAGGATATAAATATTATTCTTTAAAAGAAAAAAATTGAATTGAATATAAGACTTTAAGGCGGTAAATCCAAGGGATTTGCTGCCTTTTATATATTTTTAAATTTTTCTTGACAAGGATAAGGGAGGCTATTATAATAATATTGTATTAAGATAATAATACAGTAATACAACAATACAATTTGAGGAGGTTTATAATGGCTTGGAAGCTTGATAACACCCGTTCATTGTATTTACAGTTAGCTTTTGAAATTGAAAAGAGGATAATAAAGGGAATCTACAAGGCAGGGGATAAATTACCTACTGTAAGAGATCTCGCACAAGAAGCGGGAGTAAACCCAAATACCATGCAAAGGGCGTTTATTGAACTTGAAAATAAGGGGCTTGTATTTACAAACAGGACATCGGGTAGATTTGTGAAGGAAGATGAGGTTATGATAAAAAAATTAAAAAAAGAAGCAGCCAAGGATGCTGTAAATGAATTTTTTGAAAAGATGAAAGAGTTGGATTTCAGTCGTGAAGAGATGATTGAACTTATAAATGAAAATTATAAAGGAGATGAAAATGGCAGTAATATTTGAAGCTCAAAATTTAAGCAAAAGATATGGGGATAAGTTCGCTTTGTCAGATGTTAATCTTAAACTGGAGGGCGGAAAGATAATTGGGCTTTTAGGACCGAACGGAAGTGGTAAAACAACCCTTCTTAAGTTGGCAAACGGACTTTTGCAGCCAAGTGGCGGCAGCTTGAAAATTGACGATAAGTATGTAGGAGTGGAAACAAAGGCTTTGGTTTCTTATCTTCCGGATGCAAATTATCTTGTGGATTGGATGACCATAAGCCAGTTGGTAAATATGTTTGAGGATTTCTATCCGGATTTTGATACTAAGAGGGCGGAAAGTATGCTTGAAGAGTTGAATCTTAATCCCAAGCAAAAGTTAAAGACTTTATCGAAGGGTAACAAAGAAAAGGTTCAGCTTATACTTGCCATGTCGAGAGATGCTAAGATATATTTCCTTGATGAGCCTATAGGGGGAGTGGATCCGGCAGCAAGGGAATATATTATAAGGACTATTATTCAAAACTATTCAAAGGATGCCCTTGTGCTTATTTCAACTCATTTGATTTTGGAAATAGAACAAATTTTAGATGAGGCCGTATTTTTGAAGGATGGACAGATTTATTTTCATAGAAGTGTAGAAGAGATAAGGGAAACGGAAGGTAAGTCTGTAGATGAATTATTTAGGGAGATATACAGATGATAAAATTGTTAAAATATGAATTTAAAGCGACTTATAAAACTTTTTTAATGCTATTTTTGGGGCTTTATTTAGCTTGCGGAGCTTTCGGAATGATTGTCAGAAATGGCGGAATATATGCTACAAGTAGCAGCATTCCTGTGTTGTTTGTCATGATGATAGGGATAATTGTTGCATCAATTGGAGTTATGACAACAATAACCAATATAGTAAGGTATAAGAAAAATATATTGGGAGAAGAAGGTTATTTGATGAATACCTTGCCTGTACCTACATGGAAACTTGTTTTATCCAAGGTTTTAGGAGCAGCTTTTTGGTCCATAGTATCCATATTTGTAATAGTGACTGCAATTATAATGTCGTCTTTTATAGCAGGTGAAAACAATGTTTCACAGGTATGGGAAGGGCTTAAAAGAATTACAGAAATATTTGGCAATGTAGATATAAAGGTAATAATCTACATGTTAGGTATGTTTATATCAGTATTTAATTTTTATCTTACAATGTATTTTGCCTTTTCCTTCGGCTCAGCTTTTAATAAGAACAAGGTTTTAATTGCCTTTTTATTTTTGATTCTTTATAAGATGATATTACCTGTAATATTCGGAAATATATTTGAGGAATTGTTTATTTTTGTAAACCAAGAATTTTCAATATTATTTGCCGGTGGATTAGGTTATTTAAGTGTAAGCAACGGAGTATATGT
>JAEXBH010000042.1 GCA_023394215.1 Bacillota bacterium
TTATAATCTATATCAAAAACATCTTTAAATTTAAAAGTCTCTTTATTTTTAAACTTATTTTCAACAAATATTATTATAATACCATAAACAACCAAGGCTGCCGCTACAGGCAAGGGTTTAAAAAGAAGGGCATCTATCTTATCGTCAAATAAAAAGCCCAATATTGCAGCCGGAAGAACTGCAACTATAACCTTAAGCCATAAGGACACTGTCTTATTATGGCTGAAAAAATAATATCCCTTGTTTACACACTTTTTAAATCCGCCTAATTCTTCAATTTTCTTGGGATAAGCTCCACCATCCAGTTTTTTCTTGCCGAAGGGATTCAATCTGTCAAAATAAATAGCAATAACCGCACAAATAGCTCCCAACTGTATGATTACCATAAACATATTTGAAAAACTCTCAGGGCTCAACTTTACAAATTCATTTACTAAA
The DNA here is from genome assembly GCA_023394215.1 of Bacillota bacterium. Classification (GTDB taxonomy): domain Bacteria; phylum Bacillota; class Clostridia; order Tissierellales; family Peptoniphilaceae; genus JAUMWX01. The sequence goes on from JAEXBH010000042.1 coordinate 439, forward strand.
ATCAAATGCCCGGTAGATGATACCGGCAAAAATTCCGTAATACCCTCCACTATACTCAAAATAATAACTCTTAAAATATCTAACATTTTTTACTCCAATCAATATTCATCAAGGAAAGAGAATCTCTCATTTCCTTTTTTATAACCCAAGACTGCACCGAGATTTATATTTTCACTTGTTTTAAAAATATTTTCTGCAATCCTCGGATTCAGGTCCTTAAGGTTTTCTATAAGTTCTTTTATATTTGCCCTTTGACTTTCCTTCTTCACCTTAACTATAGGGCAGGCCTCATCCATAGCTATTATACCTGAATTTTTCAACCACCTTATTATATCCTTTTCCCTGATAAGATAAAGGGGTCTTATAAGCTCAAGCCCCGGAAAATTTTTACTTTTTAACTTAGGCATCATAGAACCGTAAGAACCATTCCAAATTATATTTAACATGATAGTTTCTATCACATCATCATAATGATGACCTAAAGCAAGCTTGTTATAGCCAAGTTCCTGTACTCTTGAATACAGATAACCCCTACGCATCCTTGCACACATATAACAGGGATTATCCTTTGCTATCCTTTCAGTTACCTCAAAAACATCCGATTCAAATATCTTCACAGGTATATCAAGATAGGCACATATATCTTCCAACTTTTTTCTGTTATGAGCTTCAAAGCCGGGATCCATTGATATAAAATCCACCTCGAAATCTATTCTTGAAAAACGCTTCAGCATTTGAAACATCTTGGCAAGTATTAAAGAATCCTTTCCCCCCGACATTCCAACCGCTATTTTATCGCCATCCTGAATCAAATCATATTTTTCGATAGCCTTTAAAAACTTTGAAAATGTTTCTTTCCTATATGTTTTTTGTATAGATCTCTCAATTTCTTCCCTGCTTATAGCCTTATCTATATATTCTTTTTCCATAATTCTCCTATTTATGATAGGGCTCATTTCTCATTATTTTAAACGCCCTATATATTTGCTCCAAAAGCACTACCCTCATAAGCTGATGAGGAAAGGTCATTTTGGAGAATGATAATTTTAATTTTGAAGCTTTTTTTACCCTCTGACTAAGACCGAAAGATCCCCCTATAACGAAACTTATATTGGAATATCCTTCAAGCATAATGTCTCCAATATTTTCAGACAAATCTTCACTTGACAGGCTCCTGCCCTCTATACAAAGGCTTACTAAAAAAGACTTTTCCGGAATCTTCTCCAATATCCTATCTCCCTCTTTCTCCAAACCTTCAAGGATTTCTTTATTTGAAGGATTGCCGGACAGCTTATATTCATCTATTTCTATAAGGTTTATATTAGCATAAGAACTTAACCTTTTCTCATATTCCTTGATGGCATCCTTAAAAAACTTCTCCTTTATAGAACCCACCGCTATGATATTTACGTTCATATTCAATTTCCCCCTATATCTATGAGGCCGCTTACCCTATCTTTATGGGCTATCCCGAGCCTAACATCTTTGCCTATATCAAGCCCCAAAGCTCTAAGTTTGGAATCCGCCTCTCTAAAAGCAAGTTCTTCAGTATTATTTTCCCTGCTTAAGTGACCAAGCAAAATAATTTCGGACCTGCCCCTAACTATACGGGAAAGTATATCGGAAGATAAATCATTTGATAAATGTCCATAATCGGATAATATCCTCTTTTTCAATAAAAAAGGATATGGACCGTTTTTAAGCATCTCAACATCATGATTTGCCTCTATCAAATAAGCCCCACTTCCCTTAATTGATTCAATCATAGAATCCGTAACCGTACCCGTATCGGTCAATATTGTTATCTTTTGCTTATTTTGATGGAAAATATAAAATACCGGATCTACTGCATCATGAAAGGTACTTATAGCCTGAATATCCATATCCCTGAAGGAAAAAAAAGTATTCGATTTAAAAATAAAAATATTTTTAGGGTCTATTTTTCCGATGGTATCCTTCATGGCTATCCAGGTTTTCTCATTGGCTATTATAGGTAAATCATATTTTCTGCTCATTATACCTACTCCCTTTATATGATCCAAATGCTCATGTGTAACAAATATAGCATTTAAATCCCCGGGATTTACCCCTATCCGGGAGAGTAATTCGCAAGTCAGCTTACCCGTATTTCCGCAATCCACCAATACCTTGGACTTATTCGATTCCACATATATACAATTACCGTTTGACCCTGAGGTCAAGGAACATATCTTCATAAATTCTCCTTATAATATATTATAGTTTAAGGGAAGGAGAAGATAATTTCAATATTTTTTAAATAATAAAAGAACCTTGATAGTTGTCATCTTATTATTGACAAACTGCTCAAGGCTCTTTTATTTATTGTCAGTTTAATTCTATACCGAAATATTCATGATAATATCTCCAAACACCGTCAACATATTGTCTTCCAAAAGCCTGTGTCCCTGAACCGATTCTGAAAAAGTACCAATACCTTCCAATATGCTGTCTACCTTCTACCCTGCTTCCTGAAGTAGTTCTGAAATAATATTTTTGTCCATTAGAAGGGTCTATCCACCAACCCTTATAATAATCCTTTGACGGGCCCGCTTGTGATAACCATATGCCTGAGCTTTCTTTCCTGAATTGATCTATACTTATTCCATACTTATCAAAGAATTTCCAGCTAAACTTTCCCTTTTGACCTTCAAGTTCAAGCCATAACCACTTACTTACAGCACCGACACCCGTCGACTTATCAAAATAAAACCAATTATAGCCTATATTTTTCCAGCCGTATTCCCTTGCACCGTTTGAAGAATTTAAATAATAATATTTTCCGTCTATTTGTGCTCTTCCAAAAACTTGGTTTCCGGTTTCTTTATTATAATACTGCCAGTTGCCATCTATGTATTGCCAACCAAAAGCTTGAGAACCTGAACCTATTCTAAAAAATTTCCATCCTTCATCTATATATTGTCTACCTTCTACCCTTGAACCCGTAGATGTTCTAAAGTAATATTTCAATCCGTTAGAAGGATCTGTCCACCAACCCTTGCTATAGCCCTTTCCGGGACCAGCTAAGGATAGGTAAAACTTAGTTTCTCCATTTTTTATTTCTTTATAAAACTGATCTATGCTTATACCATTCTTATCAAAATACTTATAGGCAAATTCATTTACTCCTACTTGTAACCACAACCATTCCGAATTCGCTTTAATACCGTTTTCCCTAATATAGGTCCAACCATTTTTCTCTTCTTTCCATATACCGGTTAAAATAGGATTTTCCTGAACCTTCGAAGCCGATATATAATAATTTCCGTCCCTATTTATTAAACGAAAATAATCACCTTCGTAAAAGCCTACTACTTCCTGACCCTTATATTTTAATCCCTCTACACTTTTAGAAATTGTATAATCGCTATTATCTGTATTATAAAGACGATATAAGTTAAAATATTCCGTATTTTCCTTAATATACCTTGTAACTACAGGAGTTCCTGCAGGTACTTTTCCATTAAATACATACTCTTCTACAGGATAAATGTCGGTATTGGAATCTAAATTTAAAGCCTTCACCTGAGATCTGTTAAATACATATTCCTTAGGGACTTTCTGCCCGTCATCCGGCATATCAGTATAGTTGTAGTAAATATATTTAGGAATACTCCATGTATCGGTAACCCCGTCATACTTAAATAAGATATCACCCTTTATAGTGTTACCGGCATAATCTATATAGGAATAATCCTTTAATATAAAGTCTGCATTTGGATAATCCGCAAATTTAGCCCCTTTAATCCAATTCTTATACTCATCTATATATCTACCGTCAACCCAAGTTTCAGTAGGAATCTGAACATACTCATTCTCCCTTGTTCCAGATGTAAAATAAGTAATTATATCACCAACACCATAACTTGCTCTTAACCACTTTCCTGAACCTATAAAGTTTTTTAACCTTTCAAAATTCCATTCATCATGAGAGAGATTAGGAAGAGGGCTGTTTTCTTTAATATACATTAACTCTTCGAAATCTTTTTCTATACTGTTTTGACTATACAAATCGTTAGATGAAGCATCAAAATAGTATAGGGTCCTTATTCCTTTTACGGAATTATATGTCGGTTTCTTACCTTGTCCGCCATAATAATTAATTTCACCATTTTTTTCTACCGATATATAGGCATGCCCTATAGTTCCATGAACTATTTTTGCTGTAGGATCAAGCTTTTTTGCAACTGATGACATCATCTTCGGAAAGCCTAAAGAATCCAACACAAAAGGGTAACTCCCCTCCAATAGAAGATTAGCTGAGCCCAAGTTTTCATACAAATATGGAGAAAACTTAAAGCTCTGATCCTTATGTCGACCTACTTCCAAATACGGATACTTAAGAAGCATCTTATCAGGATTTTTCAAAAATAAAGGGTAGACCGCCATTTCATCAAGAAATTTTTGCACCTTACTAAGGTTCTCAAATAAGCTAAGATTTTTGCTTGTATATTTGTCTATAAGATAATCTTCAGGATTATAAAGCCTTGGTAATATAACACTTTTAGATGTTTTTACAAAGCCTCCGGATGAATTCTCGTAAATATAAAGCCTACCCCCATCCGAAGCTCCAAACCAACCGGGTTCAAAAATATATCCGTTTTTTACCCTAAAAGTTGCCTTGTCTTCATAATTTACATCCAAATAAATCTTTTGTGATATACTGTAACTATTTCTATAACCATCTTCACCCTTATAAATACTATCCTCATCAACCAATTCAAAAGAATAGGGATCAGGATTATTTGTCTTTACATACAAAAAATTATTAAATTGACCTAAAACGGGCTTAACTTCATAATAGTAATTTCCAACATTGGATTGATCACTTGTAGCT
>JAEXBH010000145.1 GCA_023394215.1 Bacillota bacterium
TCCCAGGATTTCAAGCATTTCGGACCTGATAAACCTTGATACGTTGGCTATGGTAAACATCGACAATGATATAACCGGCAAAATTGATGAAGCAAACTTCTGATTTGTATTATATAAAACCGGTACAAGCCTCCATTGAACAGCTACAAGGAATGTAAGCAGCATGGCAAACACATATGAAGGGATTGATACACCGGCTACAGATATTCCAGATGCCAAGGAATCAAGCCACGTATTATGCTTCAATGCCGCAAGTATACCTAAAACCGCCCCTATTATAGACCCTAAAATAATAGCATATATACCAAGCTCAAAAGACACGCCAATCCTGTCCTTCAACATATCAAATACATAGGCGTCTTTTTGTATAGAATAGGATTGACCGAAATTAAATTGAAGCATAAGCTTACAATACCTGAAAAATCTTACCAGAATCGGATCATCCAAACCGTATTGTTCATTTATTGTAGCAATTTGTTCAGGGCTAAGCTTCTCATCATTAAAGGGAGAGCCCGGCATTTGATCCAACATTACGAACAATATTAATAAAATGACTAAGAGGGTAATTACTGAAATAGCAACCCTTTTTAATATATATTTTCCCATAATATTTCAAAAGGGGGACTATTTAATCCCCCTATTTTCTCCTTTTATTTCTTAGAATTATTTATCAGCAAACTTATAGTAGTAAGATACACCTGTTGATGAATAAATCCAACCCTTAGCATTTTCACTCCACAAAGTTGTATTACCGATTTGATATACAGGTATAGGTCCCAAGCCCTTGCTTAACAATAGCTTTTCAGCTTCAAGCATAGTCTTCCACCTGTCTTCATCAGATTGTGTTCCGCTGGATGCTAAATCTATTAACTTATCATACTCAGGATCATTAAATCCGTCATAGTTCATTGTAGTGCCACTCTTATATAAATCCAAATAAGTCATAGGATCCGGATAATCAGGTCCCCATCTGTGCAATGAAAGTTGGAAATCACCTGCCAATTGAAGGTTGATTCTTGACTTCTTAGGTTGTGACTTAAGAGTTATTGTAAGTCCCGGAATATTTTTTTGTAAATTAGATTGTAAATATTCAGCAACCTTCTTTGATTCTTCACTATCTTCAAATAATAGTTCAAGACTTAATGAACTTATGCCCAATTCTTCAAAAGCTTTCTTTGCATATTCCTTAGCTTTTTCCGGTCCTTCATTGAAGAATACTCCCGATTCTTCTCTAAAATCCTTACCTGAAGGTGATACCGCCAAGTCCTTAGGCACAAAGCCGTTTGCAGCTATAGCACCGTCTTTTATTACAACTTTAGCCAACTCTTCCCTATTGATAGCATTAGCTATAGCCAATGTTAAGTTTTGATTTTGTAATTCTTTAACCTTTGAGCTCTTTACAAGGAACCATAAATAACCGCCAAGAGCTGTTTGCTTTCTGTTATCTCCGTTATATTTATCAACTACATCCCCGCTAAGCCTTACGAAATCCGCTGAGCCTGTATCAAATTCAAGTGCTGCCGTTTGATTGTCTTTAGCTACTTTCCAAGTGATTGAGTTAAGCTTAACAACATCCTTATCATAATAAGTTTCACTCTTCACCGCTTTAAAGCTGTTTCCCGCAGTCCATTCAGTTAAATTGAAAGGTCCGTTATAAATAAGCTTATCAGGAGCTTGTGCATATTGATCTCCCATTTCTGTAACAAATTTTTCATTCTGAGGTAAGAAAGATCCGAATGAAAGAAGTTTCTTAAAGAATGGAACTCTCTTTTCAAGAGTAACTTCAAGAGTTTTTTCATCCACAGCTTTTACACCAAGCTTATCTACAGGCATTTCACCCTTAGAAATAGCCGCAGCATTTAATATACCGGCTGTTTCCATTATATAAGCATATTCTGAAGCTGTTTTAGGATCCACTACCCTTCTCCATGCAAATACAAAGTCATTTGCCGTTACAGGTTCACCGTTTGACCACTTAGCATCCTTTAAAGTAAAAGTATAAACCTTACCATCTTCGCTTTCCTTGGCTTCTTTAACTAAAGCTTCAACTTCATTACCCTTTTCATCTTTAGTGTAAAGCCCTTCCATAACAGCTGCCAATACTTCGAAAGACATACCGTCTGTAGCCTTTGCAGAATCCATGGACATAAGGTCCGTATTCTTTATAAGTACATAGTCTTTGCCGGCTGTTGTCTTTCCGGAATCAGATCCGTTTGAGCCACTTCCGCCCTTGTTTGATCCCCCGCAGGCTGTAAGCAACATCATTATTGCCAAGACAAGCGAGGCTAATTTCATCGACTTCTTTTTCATAAATAATCTCCTTTCCTCCTATTTTTTTGAGGTTGTAGTTATTATAGAGGGATAAATAAATAAAGTCAAATAATATTTAAAAATAATGATAATTATTACATAACTGTTAAGTAAATTTAATAGATGTTGTAATAACATATATTGTAATGTATTTTTATACTTATTCATAAGCTTTTAATCACTATCTTATCAATCGTATTCATATTTTATTCATCAAATAATTTGATGCATTTTAAAGGATATACAAGATATTTACAAAATGCTATCGTATAGCAAAAAGTTCAAAATATATTCAAATTAGCTACCCCCTACTCTTTCAAGAGTCTTGCTTTGCAAGTCTACAATTTATGTTATAACAACCTCTCGGCGTAAGCCGCCGCTCTTTCAGACCGCCGGACGCCTGAGAGAACGTTGAAATATAATTTGCCTACTTCGTAGGCGTGGCTACGCCACTAATTTTGCTGCGCAAAATAAATTTATGTTATAACAACCTCTCGGCGTAAGCCGCCGCTCTTTCTGACCGCTGGACGCCTGAGAGAAAGCAGTAAGATAAACCAAGAAGATATTGAGAAAAATTTACTAATGTAAAAATCAAAAAAGACCATAAATTCCCTGACATCATAGATTTTGATTTTGCAGTCAGAGGGTTCGGCAATGCCTCTATATATTACAGTTTCTACTACATAAGAAATGATAATGCAGAAAAAAGCTTTGATAAATCCTTCCAAAAAAGAACTGATGACTCCTTGTATTTTAGAGAAGGAAACTCCGGCAACTCTATAACCATAGAAAAAATAAGCCCGAATTGGTACTATTACAAGAAAACTTATTAAAACAAAAGCCTAAGAGTTTCTCATGACCCTTAGGCTTTTACTATTTTAAATCCTTTCTCTGGCAACATAAGTTGTATGCAGCAAATCATGGGCAGTCCTTCCATAGGGTTTACCCAAATAGGATTCATATATTTCTATTATTTCCGGATTTTCATGTGATTTTCTTATAGGCTTGCTTCTATCTATTTGATAAAGAGCTTCCTGCCTCTTTAAAAGTATATTTGAATCCCCGTGATGGTAAGGCTGACCGCCCCCGCCTATACAGCCTCCCGGACAGGCCATTATTTCGATAGCATCAAAATGATAAGCTCCGCTTCTTACACCTTCAAGAAGCTTTCTTGCATTACCCAGACCGTGAGCTATACCTATGTGGAGATTTAAATCCCCAGCCTGTACATATGCATCTCTTATACCGGCAAGCCCTCTTAATTGGTTAAATTCAACATTTTCCAGTTCCTGCCCCGTTATCCATTCCACGGCAGTCCTTGTTGCCGCCTCTATAACGCCGCCTGTAGTTGCAAATATTACGCTTGCTCCACTGGATTGACCTAAAAGGCTGTCAAATTCATCCTCCTCAAGTGTTGCAAAATCTATACCGTACATCTTTATAAGCCTTGCCAACTCTCTTGTCGACATAACTATATCAACATCCGGCATGCCGTTTTCTGAAAGTTCCTCCCTGTGAGCTTCCTCCTTCTTAGCGGTACAAGGCATAATTGACACCATAACTATATCCTCAGGATCTATATTTGCCCTTTGGGCATAATAAGTCTTTACCATACTTCCCATCATAATTTGCGGCGACTTACAAGTTGACGGTATATCAAGCATATCCGGAAAGTTTGTTTCTATAAACCTTACCCATGCAGGACAACATGAGGTAAGTATCGGAAGCTTTCCTCCGTTTTCTATCCTATAAACCATTTCACTGGCTTCTTCCATTATTGTAAGATCGGCGGCAAAATCCGTGTCAAATACTTTATCAAATCCTATTGTCCTAAGGGCACTCACCAACTTACCGGTAGATATAGAACCCGCTTCCATGCCGAATTCTTCCCCTATGGCAACCCTTATGGCAGGTGCAACTTGAACAACCACATGTTTTTTAGGATTTATTATCATATCCATTACACGCTTGGTTTCATCGACCTCAACAAGGGCTGCGGTCGGACAAACCGCTACGCACTGCCCGCAGAAGGTACAAGAGATTTCAGATAAAGGCAAAGAAAATGCAGGAGCTACAACAGCTGAAAATCCTCTATTTAGGCCGCTTAAGGCTCCGACCGTTTGGATCTCATCACACATAGTTTCACATCTTCTGCACATTAAGCACTTATTGGGATTTCTAAGTATAGCGTGAGATGAAGCATCCACTTTAAACAAACTCTTTTCACCCGGATAATCTATATTTCTTATTCCCATCTTCTCAGCCAAACTTTGGAGTTCACAAACAAGATTTTTAGGGCAAACAAGGCAATCCTTAGGATGATTCGACAATAAAAGTTCCAAATTTAACCTTCTTGCGGATACGGCTCTGGGACTGTCCGTCTTTATTATCATTCCGTCTGCCACCTCTTCAGAACAAGCTGTGCAAAGCTTCGGTCTGTTTTCAACCTCAACCATACAAAGTCTACAGGATGAAGGCTTATTCTCATAGCAAAAAGAATCCAATTTCATATGGCAAAGGGTTGGGATTTCTATACCTATTTTTTTAGCTGCATCAAGTATGGTAGCTCCTTCTTCAACTTCTACAAACTTATTATTTATTTTACAAGTTAACATAATACCTCCTATCTCGGCTTAGAAACAGCCTTAACCGGACACAAACTGTAACAAGTCCCGCAAGCTATGCAGGCTTTTTCATCTATAAAATGCTTTTCTTTAATGTTGCCTGATATACAATCTACCGGACAATTTTTAGCACATTTATGACAGCCTATACACAGATCTTGATTTATAGAATACGACTTTACAACCTCTCCCCTTGCATATCTCTCATATTCTTTAGGAAAATATCTCATAGTTGAAAGTATCGGATTCGGTGCAGTCTGTCCCAAACCGCAAGCTGCAGAATCTTTAATGTTTTCACAAAGCAATCTGATTTTTTCCAAATTCTCCATACTTGATTTTTGTTTCAAAAGATTATTAAGCATTTCATATAATCTCTTGGTTCCAACCCTGCAAGGTGTACATTTACCACAGGATTCATCTTGGGTAAATTCCAGATAAAATTTTGCTATCTCAACCATATCATTATCTTCATCCATAACTATTAGTCCACCGGACCCCATCATGGCACCTATATTTTTCAAACTTTCATAATCTATAGGAGTATCAAGATCTTCCTCCGTTATTATACCTCCGGAAGGTCCTCCTATCTGCACAGCCTTAAACTTCTTACCGTCAGGTATACCGTCCCCTATATCATAAACTATTTCCCTAAGAGTTATGCCCATAGGCACTTCAACAAGTCCTACATTATTTACTTTTCCCGCCAAGGCAAAAACCTTGGTTCCCTTTGAGCCTCCTGTGCCTATAGCAGCATACCAATCGGCTCCGTTAATTATAATCTTAGGTATATTGGCGTAGGTTTCAACATTGTTAACTGTAGTAGGCTTTTCCAAATATCCTTTTACTGAAGGAAAAGGAGGTTTTCTTGTAGGTTCTCCCCTCTTACCCTCAACCGAATGAATCAATGCCGTCTCTTCACCACAGACGAAAGCCCCTGCTCCAAGCCTTATCTCCAAGTCAAAAGAAAAATCGGTATTAAATATATTTTCTCCCAATAAACCGTATCTTCTTGCATCACTTATAGCAACTTCCAACCTGTGAATTGCCAGTGGATATTCGGCTCTTATGTAAATAACCCCCTTGCTCGCCCCCGTTGCATAACCTCCGATAGCCATAGCTTCTATTACGGAGTGGGGATCTCCCTCCAATATGGATCTGTCCATGAAAGCTCCCGGGTCGCCTTCATCGGCATTACAAAATATGTACTTTTGATCAGAGTCAACTTTAGCCGTAGCCTCCCACTTAAGACCTGTAGGATATCCTCCACCGCCACGTCCTCTGAGCCCTGATTTTTTTATTTCATCTATTACTTCCCTTGCTGTCATAGATGTTAAAACCTTATATAGTGCCTGATAGCCGTCATAGGCTATATAATCATCAATGTTTTCAGGGTTAATGTTTCCGCAATTTTTAAGGGCGATTCTGGTCTGCTTTTCATAAAACTTCATGGAATGTTGATTTTTAATCCTTTCCCCCGTTGCAGGCGACTTATATAAAAGTCTCTCAACAGGCCTACCATGGATTATATGCTCGTCAACTATTTCGTAAACATCCTCAGGTCTTACATGAACATAAAACACATTATCAGGTTGAACCTTGACTATAGGGCCTTCCCCACAAAATCCGAAGCAACCGGTAAGCATTACCTCAACATCGTCCAAGCCCTTATTTCTCAATTCTTCATTAAAATTTTTTATTATATCTTCCGACTTGGCGGATACGCAGCCCGTACCCTTACAAACCATAATCTGAACTCTCAGCTTAGTCATAGAAGTCACCTCCGTCATCCAAACCGCAGGAATGTCTAAGTGCTACAATTTTACTTATGTACTGGTCTATTTCATCAATATTTAAGCTTTCATAGCTCCTTGTGAACTTTATCTTACTTTGAATAGCAACTTTAAACTTTTCCTTTTGCATAGGATCATCTTTAAATATGAACCTACAATTTTCAAGCTCATTTTGATCAACCTTAGATTTTATCTCGTTTATAGCATCCCTTATTTCCTCATAAGATTCGCTCTCATTACCCGTAATAGCTATCTCTATAACTTCGCTCTTATGAAGGGCTCCAAGATTTCTAAGCATGGTCTTTTCCTTCATCTTACCCTTGATTTCTAAAAGTCTATCCAAAGAATCAATTTTATTCATTTTTTTCACCCCTGTACTCAGCTATTATCTTTTCAACATCTTCAACCTTTACATGACCGAAAATCTTGTCATTAACCCTAACTACCGGCCCTATTCCGCAGGCACCCAAACACCTTATGGAATTTATATTAAAAAGTCCGTCTTTAGATAAGCCTTCCTCGTCAGTCTCAAGGATCTCTTTAAATTTATTCAAAACAGCTTCGGAATCCTTTACGAAGCAGGCAGTTCCCATGCAAACATCAACCGAGAATTTACCCATCTTCTTTTCTTTAAAAAATGAGTAAAAAGTAACTATCCCGTTAATTTTAGCCGATGACATATTTGTCTTTCTTGCTATATGTACTTGAAGTTCAGGCGGCAAGTAACCGAATATTCCCTGAGCATAATGCAAAATTGTAATAATATTATTGGGCTTGTTTTCAAACAAATCAATAAAATCATTCAATTGCCCAATCAGGCTTTCATCAAATTCTTTAGTTATCGTTTTCATATTCAACCCTCCTGTATAGAATAATAGCACCAGCCGCATAAAAAATCAATAAGCACTTTTTAGCAATCTGTTCAATCAGCCAAAGTTAATATATGCTTACTATAATTTACTAATATTTGTTTAACTTTATACAAACAAATACAAGCTGTAAATCACAGTCTTTTAAGAAGCGATGAAATAGGTTTTCTCGATTATTAATTGACAATGAGACAAATATCTCCTCTTTACAATTTAAAAATAAAAAACTACACTTATCCTCAAAATTCCTTAGAATCTAATCACCACAAAAAAATAGAAAAGGTCATAAATAGGTGTATATTAAAGAGCGGTCAATATTAAAGGTCTAAAAAATAATAGATTTTAAAGAAAATGTTGCATAATTAAAAGTATTAAGATTAAAAGATTAAGTCTTAATATGTTATAATTAACATGTAAATTAAAACATATTTTAAAGGAGCTTGACATGAAAAAAATCCGATACTTTCTTGTATTTTTTATAGGAATCCTCTTATGCATATATGGATTTTTCAACTATATGAATAACAAGGAAGAAGAAAAAATAAAAGATGATATTAAAAATTTTTGCATAACAAATAAAAGGGACTTGGTAATTTTCGCAAGCGGTAAAATGAGCCAAGAAGATTTTAAGAAAAAATTTACCGATATAAATATCAAAAAAGACCATAAATTCCCCGATATCATAGATTTTGATTTTGCAGGCAGGGGGTTAGGCAGTGCCTCCATATATTACGGTTTCTACTATATAAAAAATGATGATATAGAAAAAACTTTCAATAAAATATTCGAAAAAAGAGAGCATGATTTATGGTATTTTAAAGAGAAAAATTCAGACAACTCCATAACAATAGAAAAAATCAGTCCTAACTGGTACTATTACAAAAAAACTTATTAAAAAAGCCTAAGAGGTGTTCTTACCTGAACCGACGCCAAAAAATTGAATTTTTAGGTCCAACTTTTGGGGTTCCCTTAACCCTTAGGCTTTTAATCTTAAATCCTTATCCTATTTTTCATCTTCATTATATTCTATAATTACTATATTGCAATTTTCACAATAGTAGCTTGTGTCGGACTGCTTTAAATATTTCCACTTTTTGAAATTTAAAAACCGTGCACCTTTAGGCAACCAGCCTACAGGCATACCTATTTGATATTTTACAAAACGCCCGTCTCTCATTTCTTTACCACATTTATAGCACTTCATTTTATCCCCACTAGTTAAATATTTTTATTTAAATGAATAAGAAACTTTTATCTTCGTAAACATATGTCCTGACGACTCATTTTTCGGTTTTAATAAAGTAATACTTGTTCTGCTAATCCTGCCTCAATACTTGATGCATATTTAGCTGCATCCAAGCAAATTTATCACATATATAAAGTAACCTTCCTACACTAAATGCTAACAAATATCTCCATTTTTACACTTTTGTAAATTAATATTATACAACATACAACACTCCATTCTATAAGTATCCATATTGATTGAGATATTTTTATTAATTTCATGATATCATTTAACCCTATTTTGGTCAACTATTTCAATTCGTAAATTTTCTATAATCACTTGCGGTTGTTAAACATATGTAACAAAAAACATCTTTCCTTTTTTTGTCATATTTATATCAATTCATCCTAATTTACTATGTCACCTGTTGGGGAGAGGAGGGGTACTAATCCCTAATATATTTTAGAACCTAAAAAAGAGATGATTTGAAAATCAAATCACCCCTCTGATATCAGCTTCATTATTTTACAGTTACTGTAGCGCCAACTTCTTCTAATTTAGCCTTTAATTCGTCAGCTTCTGCCTTAGAAACTTTTTCCTTAACAGGTGCTGGAGCTCCGTCTACAAGAGCCTTAGCTTCTTTTAAACCTAAACCTGTTAATTCTCTTACTACTTTGATTACGTTAATCTTTCCTGAACCAGCGCTTTCAAGAACTACATCAAATTCAGTTTGTTCTTCTTCTTCAGCTGGAGCTGCTGCTACAGGACCTGCTGCTACTGCTACTGCAGGAGCTGC
>JAEXBH010000146.1 GCA_023394215.1 Bacillota bacterium
ATTATAGGGGTTTCATCAAGAATAGAAATTTGGGATAAGGAAAAATATGAAGAATATATGAGTCAATCGGATGAGGAATTTGATAATTTGATTGATGATTTTGAAGAATTGGATATTTAGGTGGGGAAATGGAATTTGCACATAAACCGGTGCTTTTAGAGGAAACAATTAAGGCATTAGACATTAAAGAAAATGGAATATATGTTGATTGCACGGTTGGTGGAGCAGGGCATTCAATTGAGATAGTAAAGAGGTTGGGGAAAGACGGTAGACTTATAGCTATCGATCAGGATGAGGAAGCCCTTTTGAAAGCTACCGAAGTTTTGTCTGATTATAAGGATAAAGTAGTTTTTATAAAGAGCAATTATTCGCATTTGGACTCCATTTTGGATTCTCTTAACATAGAAAAAATTGACGGGGTTTTGATGGATATTGGAGTATCCAGCTATCAACTTGATGAGAAGGATAGGGGTTTTTCTTATAACCAGGATGCGGCACTTGATATGAGAATGGACAAGGAAAATGACCTGACAGCCAAATATATAGTAAACAATTATTCTAAGGAAGATTTGGAAAATATTTTTTGGAATTACGGTGAAGAAAAATGGGGTATGAGGATAGCCGATTTTATTATAGAAGCAAGACAGGAGAAGGAAATAGAATCCACTTTTGACCTGGTTGAGATTATAAAGAAGGCCATACCTAAAAAAGTCAGGATGCAGGGCAAGCATCCTGCTAAAAGAGTTTTTCAAGCCTTGAGAATAGAAGTAAATAAGGAACTTGAAGTTTTGGATACGACTATAGATATTGCAGTTGACAGGCTTAAAAAGGATGGCAGGCTTGCTATAATCACCTTCCATTCTTTAGAAGATAGGATAGTTAAAAATAAATTTAATAAGCTTGCATCTGGTTGTACCTGCCCTCCGGATTTTCCGGTTTGCGTCTGCAACAAGACGGAGTATGTGAAGATTATTAACAGAAAGCCTATAGTGGCTACAGAAGAAGAACTAAATGAAAATTCAAGGGCAAAGTCTGCTAAATTGAGAATTTGTTCTAAATTATAAGGGGAAAATATATGGAATCATTGGAAAATAGGGCTTATGGATACCTTGAGAGAGACTTGGCGGACTATAGGGCTATAAATCTTGAGAGAAAATTAATAAGGGAAGAGATTAGGGAAAGGGCTCAAAGAAGGGCTAAGACTATAAGAGCTATAATAGGGATAAACATTATTTTATCTGTAATATTGATTATTTCTATGATTGTGAGTTATACTGATATGGTAAGTATAAGCAGCAGTATAGTTGTTATGGAGCAGGATAATGAGGATTTATCGACCCAACTTTCTTCTTTGGAAAATACTATAAAACCTTACAGTTCTCAAAACAGGATAGAGAAGATAGCGAAAAACCGTTTGGGTATGGTTTATCCTACAAAGGAAAATATAGTAGAAATTAAAAGTGACGGTAAGAGCTTAAGTATAGATAAAAAAGAATCTAAAGTAGGCTTAGCGGAGTCAGGCGCCATATTATCTTACATAAGCAATTTATATAGGTAATGGGGAATTATATGAAAAAAAATAATAAGAATAAGAGGCTAAATACTAATGGCAGAATAAAAATTCTCATTTATTGTTTAGCCTTTTTTGTTTTAGTATATTTGATAAGATTGATAAGATTGCAGATTTTTGATGTTTACGGTTATAACAAGAAGGGAGATAAGATTTCCAAAATAGAAAGTATCACCAGTCCGCCAAGGGGAAATATATTTGATTCGGAAGGAAGGCCCCTTGCAATTAATCAAAATATAGATAATGTTTATTTGATGAAGGTTACGACAGAGGCTAAGAGAAATCAGGCGCTTGAGATTATAAATGACGGCAAGAGATTCAGCAAGCTTAGTCAGGAAGAAAAGGATGCTTATCTTGAAATATCCGATCTTCCCGTATACACAGAGGAAGAAATAAGTAAATTAGCCAACATTCTTCAGATCGATGAAAAAGAAATATATAAGCTTATAAATAAGGGAGAAGAGGGTTATATATACAAAGCGGTGACGAATTCTATAAAGGAAAATATTAAGGTTTTGGATTTGGATTACATAAGTTTTAAATCCGAATATGTAAGATATTATCCTAACCATGAAATATTTGCTAAAGTTTTGGGCTTTGTGGATAGCAATGACGGAGTAAATTACGGACTTGAAGCTTATTACAATGATATATTGTCCGGACAAAAGGGATATAAGGAATTTTATAAAGCTCTTAGGGGAACCGGTATACCTTTTGAAACTGGACAAAGTATAGAAAGTAAGGAAGCCTTAAATTTAGTGACAAGTCTTAATGAAGATTATCAAAAGCTTGTATATAATGCTTTGAAGAGATCATTTCTAAATGAAAAACCTCAAAAGATAACAGCTCTTTTAATGGATCCGAACAGCGGAGAAGTTTTGGCACAGGAGAGTATACCGACATTTGACGCTAACGATCCGAGGGCGTTGAACTCAGAAATAGATAAGATTTTTATAAACAGTTTGGACAGCAAAAATGTACAGAATTATATGATAGGAAGGTGGATGAATGAGGCGGCGTCTATGACTTATGAACCCGGTTCGGTATTTAAATCCATAACGGCTGCAATAGGTCTTGAATCCACCGATACTGTTGAGAAGAAAACTTATATTTGTAAGGGGCATCAGGAAATAGCACCGGGGGTTACCATAAATTGTTTCAGGTACTGGGATCCTCACGGTGTTCAAAGTCTTAAGGAGGCATTTTATAATTCCTGCAATCCGTCCTTTGTACAGATGATTTGGGAAATAGGTAGAGAGAAATTTGTTGAATACGGCTCAGCCCTTAGGTTTGGAATGAAAACGGGAATAGATTTGCCTATGGAATATACAGGTTCATTCCCGAAGGATACAAATATATCGGATGTTGATTTTGCACCTATGAGTTATGGACATTCTTTGAGTGTTACCCCTATTCAAATACTTTCTGCCCTAAATGCCACTGTTAACGGGGGAACATATTATCAACCGCATTTAGTAAAAAAGATAACAAATAAAGAAGGTAACAGCGTTTTTGAATATAGGGTTGACTCATCCAATAGGGTTTTGAGCGAACAAAGTTCAAAGACTATGAGGGAAATGTATGAAAATAACGCTTCAACAAATCCTGTTCTTATAAAGACGGGACTTAAGCTTGGTATTAAAACGGGCACCACAAAAAAAGTAGTTTCATCAAATCCTTTGAAGCCGGATGACGGTTTTTATGAAAAGAATTTTGCCTCTATATTTATGACGTATCCCGCAGATGCACCTAAATATACTCTTTTGGTAATTTTGGATGAGCCGCTTTATAATCCTATGGGGGTTCAATCGGCATTAAATGCGGCAGCAGAGATAATGTCAGGCGTTGCCAAGATGGACAATAAGGGTGTGAGCAACAAGATTGAAACAGACGAGAGAACAAATCTTCCGGACCTTAAGGGGCTTACACTTAAGGAAGCGGAAAATGTACTTGCCATAAGCGGTTTTTCCTATAAGGCGGCTGCAAATATGAAGGCGAATCATGTGGTAGCCAAGCAGTATCCGGAAGCCGGCAGCATAGTGGAGAAAAATGTACAGATTGAATTGAGTCAGGACAGCAAGAGTCATAAGATAAAAATGCCTGAAGTTATAGGTATGGAGACTAAGGATGCCCAGGCTCTCCTAAATACATTGGGAATAAAGTATCAAATGCTTGGTCAGGGCTCTGTAATAATAGATCAGGCGATAAAGGCTAATCAAATTTTTGAAGAAAGTCAAACTGTAGATTTGACTTTAGGGGAGGAAGCTAATGAATAGTTTTGTACTTGCTATGGGTATGGCTGTGTTATTGACTATCGTAGGAACGAAGTTTTTTATACCCGTGCTTAGAGACAGGAAAATAGGGCAACCTATTAGGGAAGAAGGAAATAAGGAGCATTATGCCAAGGCAGGCACACCTACTATGGGAGGCTTGGTTTTTACTCTTGTGTTTGTTGTTTTAACAATAGTTTTTGCAGGATTTAAAGCTAAATCGCTTATAGTTGT
>JAEXBH010000163.1 GCA_023394215.1 Bacillota bacterium
TTCCACACCCGTGCTGACACCGGCTATTTCAATAGTTGCTACATCATCTCCTGCATAACCGAGTATCGTATAATCACTCAAATTGGAATCCAAGTAACGATTTGACTTGTTTATGATTTTATCCGTAACATTATAGAAAGAAACACCCACATCATTGATTACTATAGTCTTTGTCCTTACGTTAAATACATCATCAATCGCACCTATGGTTACGGTGTGAGTTTTTCCGTCATCTATTTTATCACGGGTAATCCTATACTCATATTCTCCCGGTGTAAAATCATCATATAAGTTTTCCTTATCCCCGTTATCTACATACGCTCCAACTCCGTCAGCAGCCAAACCCACACCCTGGTCTTTGACCTTAAACTTAACAACATATTCTTCTCCATCCCATTTATGAGAAAGTATCTCAACTTCGGGCTTTGTAAGATCCACCTTAAGCGGAAGATATGTCACCTGTTCCTTAGTGAAATTTGACTCTACTGCTGCTGTAACCTTAACATAATATTGACCTTCTTCTATTACCTCATAATCACCCTTAGTCGGATTAAATATTTTACCGTCCCAAAAACCGTTAAAATAGTTTACCGGATTTTTAAGTCTATAACTCGGCTTTAATACCCTGTTTGTTGTGTTTATGTGAATCAATGAAGGCGAATTCTCATTAGCTTCCTTAACTATATCCATTTTTATTGATTGTGCTGACCTGAGAAGTCCAAGTACCAGGTTTACTGAATCAATATTATCATCACCATTTGGTGAAAATCCCACCTTATCCGGATTTATGGACTCACTCATTGTCCACATATTATATTCGGAACCTAAATAATTACTTCCGCTTGTTAAACCTAATACCCCATACTTACTTTCAGAATCTGACTTAGGTTTATCTAAAATAGGCTCTTTACCCCAATCTCCGACAAAGCCCATATAAGAAAATCCCAAAGTAGGAGCCGTTTCTGATTTAAATTGTATAAATCCTTCGGCAAATTGTTGTGTCTCGGCATTTGTAACATCTAAGGTCACAAGCACCTGTGCCTTTCCTTTTGCCGGAACCGTAACTGTTTTTTTATCAACTGAAACACTTGCACCTGCAAGGGTTGCACTTGAAACCTGCTTTGAATTAGGATCCGTTTTTTCTGTTAATACCTGTGACAAATCAATATTATAAGTTACATCTTCCGAACCGATATTTTCTAAATTAAGATTAAAACTTACCACACCGGAAATTTCTTTAAGGGCTTTAGTGGTTGTATTTTCATCAGTTGTAATAATCACACGATTCTTTAAGGCATTCTCTATAAATATAGCACCCGCACCCTGACGGCGTGGAGAAACATATAAATCGGTTCCGTTTGCAATATCTTTCAAGGGTTGTGCGGTATTAACAATACTCTTCTTGGCAAAATCTATTACATCTCCCGAAAAATTTTCTTTTTTAAGATTTCCTACCAATAAGGCCATAGCACCGGAAACATGTGGCGCTGCCATTGATGTTCCCGACATCTTGCCGTACTTGTTATCGTTAAGTGTTGAATTGATATTTCCTCCCGGTGCCATAATATCCGGTTTAAAGTCCAATTCCGGTGTAGGCCCGTAAGATGTAAATGGAGAAACTTCCCAACTTCCCGTATAATCCTTTCTTATCTTGAATTTAACGGTTGTTTTACTTTCCAAGCTTTCTCCCACTTCCTTGCTTACAACTACGGCCGGTATTGTTTCCTTTTCAATCCCTGCCATACCGAAACGACCTTCAACATCGTTTGCTACGATTACACCGGCTGCATTATGGTCTGCAGCACGTTTAATTTTTTCCTGAAAAGAAATATCCCCTCTTTTTATAAGGGCTATTTTCCCTGATAAATCGATCGGTTTTCCACCTTCCGAATAATTTTCTTCTTTACCAAGATTTACATAAACCAACGGATATGTTCTATTTTCTTCCAATTTATCATGATGCAATGCTTCTTCATATAAAAATTCTATACCGCCGTCTGTATTGCCTATATATCCGGTATTTGTCTTATTATTCATAGATGCGACCGAAAGTGCATATGGCGAAGTGGACGGAGAACCTATCGCTGCATTATCTTTTAGATTTAAATCATTAGTTATAATCCTGGATTGTTCATCCTTGGTTGTACTCATAGCCGCATTACCTGCCGAAACAACCACTATCACTCCGGCTTCAACTGCATTTTTAATAGCTACCTGCTCAGGATCATCAGGATTATTGAATCCGTTATCGGTACCTAAACTCATATTGATAATGTCTGCGCCCATGGCTACCGAATCCTCTATTGCTTTCACAATACCGTCTTCATATGCGGCATCCGACATATCGGTATTGTTTGAAAATACCTTCATAGCCAAAAGTTGTGCTTCAGGCGCTACCCCTCTTATTCCGTTTCCGGATGCCAAATCTTCATCAGTAGCATTTGCTGCGGCTATCCCGGCAACGTGTATACCATGCATAGAGTTCTGATTATCATCCTTAACAATGTCGTTACCGTCAGCATAATTATATCCGAATGGAACCTTCGTATTGAACGTAGTTTCACTGCTTGCTTTTACATTTTTTATTTTAGCCTTTGACGGATCTGTTAACCTCATATCCTTATGGTCTATATCAATACCTGTATCGATAATAGATATAACCATACCCTCACCCTTATAATTTTGACTTTGCCAAAATTCTTTAGCTTGAGTCATTGCCACAGCATCCGTCATCGTAGGATAAAATTCTCTG
This sequence comes from Bacillota bacterium, assembly GCA_023394215.1. Taxonomy (GTDB): domain Bacteria; phylum Bacillota; class Clostridia; order Tissierellales; family Peptoniphilaceae; genus JAUMWX01. The sequence goes on from JAEXBH010000163.1 coordinate 2,753, forward strand.
GCAATAGAAACTTTTCTTACACCCTTAAGTCCTGAAATTGCTTTCACAAATTTAAATGGTATATCTAAACTGAATCCACTTACCAAGTAATCAAAATCCTGTTTGAACTCGACGTCCGGTGCTATGGCTGAAATAGCTTCTTTCAAATTGCTATAATCATTATCTGTGCCGCTTTTAATTTTAGGCAAACTGTCAGTGCTTACAATAACACGAACTATGGTATCATCGTTATAATTTGTAATTACATGCTTATTTTTTTCTTTTCTCAAATCATTTTTAAATACCTGATCCGATGCTTTATGCAACATACTGTCATCGTCTTTAGCAAAGACTGCAGGTTTTGATAAAAATGGCAATATCATCAAAACAGCCAAAACAAAAGCGATTACTCTCCTTAGTCTATCTTTCACAAATCCCTCCTAAAAATATAATATTTACATTTTAACATTTTATTCTATATTTCCAAAATATTTTTTTATAAATATAAAAAAACTAAAACATCAGATTGAAAATTACAGACTTATCCAATCAGATATTTCAGTTTTTACTTTAAATAATTTTAATAATTTTTCTACTTGCTAAAAAGTTACATTTCTTTCATTTTTTTATTAATATACTTTTTTTGCTTCTTAACAATCTCATTTATATCTTTTGGAGCAACTTCTTTTATCCTTTCCAAAAGTTCCAAAGACTCTTCTGTCCTCCCCATATCAAATAAAGCTGTAGACACATTTATGTAGTAGACAAGCTCTTGCTTGAAACTCCTCGGCTTGGCTTGAAAATTCATCAAACTGTCATAGAATTTATTTGCATCATTTTTTTTCCTATATTCAGCAACAAGCTCATTTAAACTGTTATTGAATTTTATATGCAGACGCATATCATTAAAAGTAAAAACCAGAGCTGCAACTAAACAAATTGCAACAGGTACAAGCCCTAAAAATATGGAAAAATTTTTGAAATTTTCCCGCCAATTTACGGGAGAAAGAAGGGCTACAAGAATTACAACACATAAATAAAAAGCTATTGCCTTGTATTTGAGATTTTTAATTTTCTTGTCTTCAGCTATTTTTCTCTTTTCAAGTTCAAACGGTCTGTAATTCACAGTCTACCTCCAAATCATTAATGTAATCTACTTTATTTTAACACAATACAAGCTAATCAACTATATCTTCAAGATTGAATTTTATAACTTTTCTAAGCTCTTCTACAGCCATTTCAACCTGAAAACCTATTTTGCCGCCACTAAAAATTATTGTATCAAAAGCCTCTGCAGTTTCGTTTATTGTAGTCACAAAAGCTTTTTTCATCCCTATAGGAGAACATCCTCCATGGACATAACCCGTCAAAGCAAGCAGGTCTTTTGACTTAATCATAGCTATATTCTTTTCTCCAACCGCCTTTGCCGCCTTTTTAAGGTTCAATTCCCTGTTTACCGGTATCATAAATACATAATTCTGCCCCGATTTTCCGATAGTAACAAGTGTCTTAAACACCCGATTCTCATCCTGGCCCAAGTATTTGGCAACATCCATGCCACTGATTCCCTGATCTATATATTGAGTATAATCTCTCGTTATAAAATCTAATTTTTTTTGCTCCAATATCCTGATAGCATTTGTTTTTTCCTTATTCATAAACCCTCCAAAACAACTATATTTATTATACACAAAATTAATCCATTTGATAAAATATAATAAAAAACTCTTTTTCAACTATCAGTTGATAAGAAAATCAATTTAGGGTTGAGTGATTTTGATAAATTCAACTATCGGTAACTTTAATTCAAAGATAATTTAGCGTAAAATTTAAACAAATAAAGAATTGCAATACTTTAAATAAATTTAGGAGGATATTATGCACAACTTAGGAATAAAAATTTCAGAGCTAAGAAAAAAGTCAGCTATGACTCAAAGCGAGTTGGCTGAAGCACTTGGAGTATCAGCTCAAGCTGTATCAAAATGGGAGATAGGAGTTTCCCAAAGTTAAAGATACCACATCAATCCCACGCGGACTTTTGCTCAACCGATACAGCCGGAGGGCTGGATAACAAGAAAAGGCGGTATGCGCCCCGTGGAGGGGTAGCGTACCGCCTTTT
>JAEXBH010000179.1 GCA_023394215.1 Bacillota bacterium
CCTTTGACCTGCTGCCTTGCCCGTACCTCCAAGGGTTACCCCGTGATAAATAGTAACGTAGTCGCCTATTATGGATGTTTCCCCTATGACAACCCCCATACCATGATCTATAAATAAAAATTTGCCTATTTTAGCTCCCGGATGAATTTCAATCCCTGTCTTACGTCTTGACCTTTGCGATACCATCCTGGCTATAGTTGTGAAACCCTTCTTATAAAAGTAATGAGCTATCCTATGTGAAAACAGGGCCCTATTTGATGGATATAAGAAAATAGCCTCATAAAGGGTCTTGCAGGCAGGATCCGCCTCTAAAATATATTTTCCTTGTTCTATAATTTCTCTAAATTTCATAAATTGAAAATAACGGTGTTGATAAATACCTTTCTGCTGTATCAGGTAAAACGGTAACTATGGGTCCGGCAACTTCATCTGCCATCTTTATAGCTGCAGCTACATTTGCTCCCGACGAAATACCTACCATCAAACCTTCTTCTTGTGACAATCTTCTGGCCATTTCAATAGCCTCATCGCTGGTAACGGTGATAAACTTATCCACCACACTCTTATCAAGCAGGCTCGGTACGAAGTTTGCTCCTATACCCTGAATTTTATGAGGTCCTGCCTGTCCTGTCGTTATAATAGCCGACTCGGCAGGTTCAAGTCCCCAAACTTGAACGCTTGAGTCATTTGCCTTTAAGACTCTTCCAACTCCGCTTACCGTACCGCCAGTACCTATGCCGGCTACAAAACCCCTAATGTCAATATTGCTTGCAAGCAATTCCTTTGCTGTTGTTTCCTCGTGAGCCTTAGCATTTGCAGGATTGGAAAATTGATCCGGCATAAAATAGTTTCCGCTTGCTACCAATTCCTTAGCCTTATCAACCGAAGCTTTTATACCTCCCGCAGCAGGTGTCAAGACAAGCTCTGCACCGAAAGACTTAATCATAGCCCTTCTCTCCATACTCATGCTCTCAGGCATAACTATAGTTACGTCAAATCCCATTGCCCTCCCTATATAAGCTAAGGCAACTCCCGTATTTCCTGATGTGGGCTCTACAATCTTCATGCCCTCTTTAAGCTTTCCGCTTTCTATTGCATCCTTTATCATATAGTAAGCCGGTCTATCCTTTACTGACGCTCCCGGATTTGATTTTTCAAGCTTAACATAAATTTCCTTGTCGGTTACGTGATTTAACCTTATTAAAGGTGTATTTCCTATAACTTCTAAAATATTTTTTTTCATCATTTCTCCTCTTTTACGCCCTTGCAACAAAGAAACTTTTTCTCCGGCAAAGAAACATCGGAATTTATAAATTTATCCAATATAAGGTCAAGACACTCTTTGTACTCATCAGTCCAAACTCCATAATATTTTCTATAATTTCCTTATTTTTTAGGGCATATCTCTTCAATTAAAGATTTTTCATTTTTCAGTCAAACTTATAAGCGTACACCTCTTATCAGCCGCCTTCTTTCCCCTTGAAATCAATCCTGCACTAAGAAGATTTTTCAAAAGAAACGGCATATTTCCGCTTGTGGATTGGATAATAATAAGCTGTTTATTTTCCGTGCCTTATATGTTAACACTAATTAGAGATGTTTACAAATATAAATATTTTTGACTGTAAATAATAGTTACCCTTTTTATTTAAATAAAAACAAAAAGCCTAAGAAAATCTTAAGCTTTTTCAATCCTAATTTATCAAAGATGACTAAGACCTGTTTGCATAATACTTATAATCTATATTTCTTGCCAAACACCAATCTTTCACATCGTTTCTAAAAATAAGATTGGTCATTTTCAAGTCCCTCATATTTTGACAACCCAAAAGAGTCATTATAGCCTTAATTTGAGTTTTCCAAGAATTTACCTCATTTATAACATAGTCAAGCGGCTTTTTATCCACAAGGTCCAAAAATCTTGCAGCCATAGCCACGGATCTTGCCCCGAGTGCCAAGCACTTTACTATATCCATAGATGTCCTTACACCGCCGGATGCTATGATTTCCAGCTCATCTGTATAATCTTTAGCTTCAAGCATAGAAACGGGGGTAGAGTTTCCGAAATTTTCCATAAAGTTGTAGTATCCCATAGTCCTTCTCGAGTTTTCTATCCTGGCAAAGTTTGTTCCTCCCTTACCTGATATATCTATAGTTTTGACCCCCACCGATTTTAAGGTTGATATAGTCTTTTTTGACATACCGAATCCGACTTCCTTCACAAGTACCGGCTTTCCAAGTTGGGAAACTATCCTACTTATGTTTTCCAACCACTTGCTGAAACTCCTTTCACCCTCCGGCATAACAAGCTCCTGACAAACATTTAAATGAATTTGTATCCCATCAGCATCCAGTATATCTACAGCTCTTTTAGCATCCTCCAAGGTCTTATCAGCTCCAAGGTTTGCAAATACTATCCCCTTTTTATTATACTTTCTTATAACTTTAAATGTATCCACCGTTTCAGGATCTTTCAAAGCGATCGATAAGGAGCCTGATGCCATAAAAATATCTGTTTCTCTGGCTAAGATAGCAAGCTTTTTGTTAAATTCTTTGGCCTTTTCACTACCGCCTGTCATACCGTTTATATGAAAAGGGCTTTTAAAATCAAAACCTGCAAAGGCTGTAGAT
>JAEXBH010000002.1 GCA_023394215.1 Bacillota bacterium
GGGTTATATCAAAGTCATATTCGGTAATGTACTTTGACCTTGTAGAGATAAGCTCTGCATACCCTCCTGTGGCAACTATTGAGACATCTTTTTTCGTCCAGTTCATATCTTCAAGAATTCTCTCAATTACATTGTCAACCAAACCTATGTATCCATAAACTATACCTGACTTGATAGCTTCTATGGTAGTTTTTCCAACGGCATGCTTAGGCACCTCAAGTTCTACCTTAGGAAGCTTTGATGTTCTTTCAAACAAGGCATCTGCCGCTATACCTATCCCCGGGGCTATAGCTCCCCCTATAAAATCCCCATTCGCATCCACTACATCAAAAGATATGGCTGTTCCTATATCAATCAATATAGCCGGAAGCTTATATTTATCATTTACGGCAACTGCATTGGCTATCCTGTCGGCTCCGACTTCCCTTGGATTTTCATATTTAATGGAAATACCGGTCTTGGTGCCCTCACCAATTATTATGGGTTCCTTATTAAGATACTTAATGCACATAGATTTTAGGGTATGTTGAATACTTGGCACTACAGACCCTATAACTATATCTTCTATCTTATTTGAATCAACATGAAAATGATTGAAAATAGATTCGACCTGAAGACCATACTCATCCGATGTACGATAAAGTCTTGTTCCCAATCTCCAGCTTAAAATCTTTTCATCTCCATCATAAAGGCCCATAACCACATTGGTATTGCCTACATCTATCAATAATAACATTCGTACTATCCTCTTTTTTTAATTTTTAATAAGGCCAAACAAATCGGCGTTGATATTATAGCACAAACTATCATCTCCACTCCGCCATTCGTTATAGCGACCCCTCCTATATAAGCAAGGGCTGTTTCCGTCGCTTTTGCCTTGCCGGCAGCGACCATCAATTCCATATACTTTTGAGCATATATTATATAAATCAAGCCCAAAACACCAACCGTATTTACAAGGGAACCAATTGCAGCGGATATTGTTATTGAAAGCTTACCCATCTTTGTATGTTTAAGTAGCTTATATAAGTACCCTGCTATAAGGCCTATCAGAATCCTCGGAAGTATTGCTACTATAGGATTTAAAAACAGGAATGAAAATGGTGTCGGTCTAAGTACCGCATTAAGCATAGAAACAACCCCAAATATAAAACCTAAAATCCCGCCGACAAAAGGACCTTCAACTATAGCAACTATTACTACAGGTATATGAAGTATTGTTGCCGCTATGGGTCCCACAGGTATAATACCGAATCCTGACATTGTCAAAAAGGCAATGATTGCTGTCATTACTCCTAAAAGAGTAAGAGTCCTTGTTTGCTTTAAATTTTCCATATTAATTTTTCCTCCGATCCAGTTCTTTTCAGATACCGGTCAATTTTATATTTAACCGAAAATCCCCTTGGAGATTTTCGGTTATTGTAAGTTTATTATATAACATAATCAGCATTTTGCAAGCAAAATAAATAATACTATCGATTTTTTCCAACAGACTATTTTTTCAGTCTATGTTTTCTGATAACTCCATTTATTTTATCGATTTCTTCAGGCTTTACTTTGTTATAAGAAGTCTTTTCCCTATTTAAAGCCTTGTAGGAAATCACAAGCTCATTTCTTGTTTTATCAAATCCCCACTTCTTTATCTTGTCCCACTCAACAAAATCCCCTTGAGAAACATAGCCGTTTTCAGCGAAAACAAGTTTATTCTTTGATTCTATAAAGATAACCAGAATCAAACCTATCATAACGGCGCCCACTCCGTAAAAACCATAATAGATTTGTAGGGCCCCAAAGCCTAAAATAACAAAGCCTAAACCGTACATCATCTTGGAAAAACTTCTTTCAAATGCCTTTCTTTCTCCTGACAGCTTATTTAATGCCAACCTATGTTTAATTATTCTATAGACGAAAAATAAAATCATAAATCCGTACATCACATAAATAAACATATCATTGCTGAATATATTTGTTGACTGCGTGTTGGTATTTGTAACATTAGTTAAAAACATATTTCCTACTCCTACTCTTCTTTTTCAAACTCTTCTTTAACATCCAAATCCGCCTTTTTCATTCTGCTGTCATATTTGGCTGCTATTACCAAGAAATCTTCTTTTCTTAAAGTATCCTTTTCAAGTAAAGCCTTGCTTAAATCTTCTAAAAATTCCATATTTTCTCTTAAAAGATCCTTAGCTTTTTCATAAGCTTCATTCACTATTCTTCTAATTTCCTCATCTATTTCAACAGCAAGTTTTTCTGAAACCGACTCCTTACTGTTGTAGTCTCTTCCTAAGAAAACTTCACTATTACCGCTTCCATATTGAATTGGGCCGAGTTTATCACTCATACCGTATCTTGTAACCATAGCTCTGGCAATATTTGTAGCCCTCTCTATGTCATTTGAGGCCCCTGTAGATATATCATCCAAAACCAGCGCTTCCGCTGCCCTACCGCCAAGCAAAGAAACTATTTCATCTATCATAGCCCTTTTTGTCATATAGGTCCTATCTTCATCAGGTATAAATGATGTAAAGCCGCCTGCTGAACCTCTCGGAATAATTGTTATCATATGAACAGGATCCGTTTCAGGTAAGAAATGGGTAACCACAGCATGACCGGCTTCGTGATAAGCTGTAAGTTTTCTTTCTTTTTCTATTATTTTCCTGCTCTTCTTCTCAGGTCCTGCCACAACTCTAATCGTAGCCTCCTCAAATATGGCTGCCGTAATCTCAAGCTTATTGTTTCTTGCAGTAAGAAGTGCAGCTTCATTGGTGATATTTTCCAATTCGGCAGGTGAAAAGCCTGAAGTTGTTTTTGCTATATTCTCAAGATCCACATCTTTAGCAAGCTTCTTATTTTTAGTATGAACCTTAAGAACTTCATACCTTTCTCTTACATCAGGAAGAGAAATTTGTATTCTTCTATCAAACCTTCCCGGTCTAAGTAGGGCTTGATCCAAAATATCCGGTCTATTTGTTGCAGCCATCATTATGATGCCTTCATTTTTTTCAAAACCGTCCATTTCAACTAAAAGTTGATTTAAAGTTTGTTCTCTTTCGTCGTGGCCGCCTCCAAGACCTGCCCCTCTCTTCCTTCCTACCGCATCTATTTCATCTATAAATATTATGCACGGAGCATTCTTTTTTGCTTCCTTAAACATATCTCTTACCCTGGAAGCTCCGACACCGACATACATTTCCACGAAATCGGAACCGCTTATACTGTAAAATGGAACTCCGGCTTCTCCTGCTACCGCCCTTGAAATATAAGTTTTACCGGTGCCCGGAGGTCCTACCAAAAGCACACCTGTCGGTATCCTTGCCCCCTGGTCTATATATTTTGCAGGATTTTTAAGGAAATCCACTATTTCCTGAAGTTCTTCTTTTTCTTCCTTAAGTCCCGCTACATCTTTAAATGTGATATTATTATTTTTTATCTCATTCATCTTTGCCCTGCTCCTACCGAAATTGCTGGCCTGAGCATTGCTGTTTGCCTGCCTTTGCAGCATAAAAAACCATATAAAAGCAAAGCCGCCCACCATTATCAAAGCCGGCAAAATAGTAATCAATATGGAATTGCCCTCAACCTTCCTTGCAGAGTAAGCTATCATTCCGCTTTCTACCCTGTCCTTAAGATAATTGTCATAAAAGCTGGTTTGAAATTCAGCCGGAAGCTCTGATTTAAAATAATTTTTATCCTTAAGCTGTCCCTCAAGACTTGATCCCACTGTTGTAATACTTAAGACCTTATCTTCCTTTATTACCTTAATAAGCTGGTCTACTGAAAGATTTTTCTTTGAACTGAACCCGTCTCCTAAAAAATGCATAAACAAAATTAGGGCAAGTAGTGGGATTAAATAAATTAAAATATTTACTCTTTTTTTCACACTTCCTCCTATTCATAAACCTCTCTTTTTACTATGCCTATAAACGGTAGATTACGATATTTTTCAGCATAATCTATTCCGTAACCGACAACAAATTCGTCAGGTATTTCAAAGCCGAGATAATCTATATTTACATCTACGAGTCTTCTCTCTCCCTTATTCAATAAAGATGCTATCTTAACACTCTTAGCCCCTCTACTTAAAAGACTCGAAACTATATAATTCATTGTATATCCTGTATCAATTATATCTTCAACTATAATTACGTGTTTTCCTTCTATATTTTGATCCAAGTCCTTAAGTACTCTCACATCACCTGTCGATGTAGTTCCTGAACCGTAACTTGATACGGACATAAAGTCAAGGGCTATAGGCAACTTTAAATTTCTCGCCAAATCCGTTAAAAACATAACCGACCCCTTAAGTATGCCGACTAAGACAACCTGTTCCTCACAATCAGCATAATCAAGGTCAATCTTTGCTCCTATTTCCTTAACCTTTTTACTGACTTCTTCACTTGTAATCAATACCCTACCAATCTCAGGTAGGTAACTTAAATCTTCCATCATTCCTCCATAAGTATCTTAATATATTTGTTATCTCTCATATCCTGTCTGTTTTTATATAAATCTGCAACCATAAGTATCTGATCATCTACCTCTATTATAGGTAAAAAATCCCGCTTGTACAGGTCTACCTTTTTGTTAATCAGAAAATCCTTAAGCTTTACATAACGACCTTTCAAATAGATCCGGTCTCCCTTAAGTCTCTTTCTGATTTTAATCCTGCCAAGTTTTTCCATAGGGATATAAAGAGCAGACTCATCTTCTTTAAAATCGCTCTCTTCAACTTTTATTTTATACCCGTTAAACTTATAAAAACCTTCACTCTTATCAATTATAAAATCTCTATCCAAATCATTGGTATATATACTTGAAATAACAAAGTTATCGAAAGAATTATAGCATATTGTCCCATTTATTGTCATGGAATTGGCACTTTTGCCCTTCAAAACTTTTAAGAATTCATCAAAATGAACCTTTTCATAAGAGTCAAGACTATCATGCAGCTTTTCAATACAAAATCTCATAATAGCAGTTTGCTCATTTTCCTCATAATGCAAAAGATTTTTTTTTGAAAAAACAAAGCTGTGCCTGTCCTCTTTTACAAGACTTTGACTTATTAGATCTCCTATATATTTTTCACTCAACCTCACTTGACCAAGTGCCAAGCTACCAAGTCTTACAAGGGCTTCCTTAAAGTTTATATTATAATCATTCTCTATTTTCGGGATAAGAATATTTCTTATCCTGTTTCTTGTATAATCATTTTCAAAATTACTCGTATCTTGCCTGAATGCCAGTTTTTCATCCCTGACATAGGACTCAATCTCACTTCTGAAAAATCCCAAAAGTGGTCTTATTATATTATCTTTTTTTGGTGAAATCCCGCAAAGTCCCCTTATACCGGTCCCTCTTATAATTCTCATTAATACGGTTTCAGCCTGATCATCCATATTATGAGCAAGGGCAATTTTCCACAAACCGGCTTCTTCTTTTTCACTTATAATTGAATTAAAAAAATCAAATCTTAATTTTCTGCCAGCTTCTTCTTTGGAAATCTTCAGCTCTTTTGCATAGGCGTTCATATCTTTTGATAAGCCATGAAAAACTATGGTATTTTCAAGACATAACTTTCTCACAAAATCCAAGTCTCCAACTGCATCGTCACCCCTTACCATATGGTTAAGATGGGCAACTTCTATCTCAAGATTATACTCATTCCTTATTTTTAAAAATAAATCAAACAGGGTAACTGAGTCTTTTCCCCCAGATACCCCGATTAAAATCTTGTCATTTTGACAAATAAGCTTATTTTCTTCGATATATGCCCTAAACTTATTAATCATTCTTTGCACCTTTACCGTTTACATAAACTTTCTCATTCGGCTTTATCATCCCCAGATCTTCCCTGGCTTTTTTTTCAATATAATCCAAAGAATTTACCTCTTGTATTTCATTTGTAAGGTCTTTGATCTTCCCCTCAAGTTCCTTTTGATCATATACAACTTCCTGGTATCTTTCATTAAGTTTTGCTAAAACCGACCTTTGCCTGATATACATATATATCAGAACTATCGTAAGCAGGCTTAGAAATATCATGAGCACAGCCTGAGGATTTATTCTGTTTTTCTTAACTTTCTTAAGCTTTTTGTCCTTCATGCTACTCCTCTAAAATCTTGAACATCTGACTTGCCTGATCTTTAAAAGACGTCTCCTTAAGTTCCAAAACCTCTATCCTGCTGGTTTTTTCTCCAAAACGAATCTCTATAATATCATGCTCCTTTACATCGTAGCCTGCTTTAATCACCTTTCCGTTTACACTTACTCTGCCGAAATCACAAGCCTCTTTGGCTACTGTCCTTCTTTTTATAAGTCTGGAATTTTTTAAAAATTTATCTATTCTCATAATTCCTCCGTACTTATAATTATAACATTTCTTTGTAAACTTAGTAATTTTTATTTTAAAATTCTACTTTACTCCGTACTCTAAAAAATACGCTTCAAGTTTATCCGAAATTTCCTTATCCAAAACATAATCTCCATCATAATCGGGACCTTTAAGATAAGCTATGATTTCTTCTATATTCACTATGGAAAAAGTCTCTATACCATAATCTTCTCTTATGGAATCAAGAGCTGTTTTATCCCTGACTTTCCCATACTCCCTTCTGTCAACGGAAACAAGCATACCCTTTACGGTAACATCCTTGTCCCTTGTTATTATAGGAAAGGTCTCGTCAATAGATTTACCCGATGTTGTTACATCCTCGATTATTACTACCCTGGATTTGCCCTCAATCTTTTCTCCTAAAAATATGCCTACATCTCCATGATCTTTAACTTCTTTCCTGTTGGAAGAAAATTTTACTTCCTTACCGTAAAGATCAAAAATGGCGACTGCAGTAGCTGCCGCAAGAGGGATCCCCTTATAGGCCGGTCCGAATATAATATCAAAATCAAGCCCTATATTTTCATGTATAGCTCTTGCATAATATTGAGACAATTCCTTTAATTCCCTTCCGCTTGTAAATGAACCTATATTAAGGAAAAATGGCGACTTTCTTCCGCTTTTAAGGGTAAAGTCCCCAAACTTTAGAGCCTTGGTTTCCAGCAAAAATTTGATAAATTCCTTCTTATATTCTTTCATCTATCCCCCATAATTTCTTCTATCTTAAAATAAGTTTCTGTCGGATTTTCACTTTTTGTAATAGACCTGCCCACAACTATATAGTCGCAGCCCTCTTCCTTTGCAAACTTAGGAGTAGCCACTCTTTTTTGATCATCATGGCTGTCTTCCTCAAGCCTTATGCCCGGTGTAACTGTAATAAAATTCGAATCTACTTTTTCATGTATAAGTCTTGCCTCATGAACTGAGCAAACCACCCCGTCCAAGCCTGCTTTTTTAGCATTTTTAGCATACTCTACAACAGTATCCTCAAGCTTTCCGCCTATTAAAAGCTCTTCATTCATCATTTCTTGGGAGGTGCTGGTAAGTTGGGTAACAGCTATACAAAGAGGACGCTTATCACTCAGCTTTCCCTCTTCCAAACCGGCTATAGCAGCCTCCATCATTTTTATTCCCCCTGCCGCATGAAGATTTACTATATCTACTCCTAATTTAGCTAAATTTTTCATGGCATTTTTCACCGTATTCGGTATATCATGCAATTTCAAGTCTAAAAATATATTATGTCCCCTATCTTTTATAAGTTTTAATATATCCAAACCTTCAGCATAAACAAGCTCCATGCCGACTTTTACAAATATGGGTTTATCAAATTTATCCAAAAATTCTACAACTTGATTTTTACTTGAAAAATCAAGGGCAACTATAGTCCTATTCATGAGCACCTCCTGTAATATCCTTAATATTGGAAAATCCGTATTTTTCCATAACCGATGGCAACTGATTTATTATATCCCTACAGGCATAGGGATTCACGAAATTATACATACCTACTTGAACGGCTGAAGCCCCTGCAAGCATAAACTCTATAACATCCTCCGGTGAACTTATCCCGCCGACTCCTATAATAGGTATATTTACCGCTTCATATACCTTATACAACATTGCTATTGCTATAGGCTTTATGGCAGGTCCTGAAAGACCGCCCGTCTTATTTGCAAGTAGAGGTCTTCTGCTATTTAAATCTATATTCATACCGACCAAGGTATTTATCATAACAATACCGTCCGCTCCGGCACTTTCCACTGCCTTTGCTATCTCAACTATATCGGTAACATTGGGAGAAAGTTTTACATAAAGAGGCTTCTTTGCAACAGCCTTAGCCATACTCGTTATCCTGTATGCCAAGTCAGGCCTAACACCCAAACCTATACCCCCGTGCTTAACGTTCGGACAGGATATATTCAATTCAAAGGCATCCACCCTATCAATATCGTTTAATCTTTTTATTACCTCTATATATTCTTCCTCATTGCTTCCTGCTATATTTGCTAAAATCTTTGTATTATACTTTTCAAGAAAGGGAAGTTCGTTTTTGATAATTTTATCAACTCCGGGATTTTGAAGCCCTATGGCATTTAACATTCCCGAAGGAGTCTCTCCCACTCTCGGAAGAGGATTTCCGAATCTCGGGCTTAGGGTAGCTGATTTTATAGCTATCCCGCCTAAGATATTAAGGTCATAAAGATCTGCATACTCTCTGCCGAACCCAAAACATCCCGAAGCCGGCATAACCGGATTTTTCATATCAAGTCCCGGCAAATTTACTGATAAATTCATTATATCACCCTACCGATTTCAAAAACCGGCCCTTCTTTACATATTCTGTAATACAAGTTGTCATCTTCCCTGTCTTTACAAACACATGCCATACAAGCCCCAAGACCGCATGCCATCCTCGCTTCCTTTGAAATATATCCCCTTGTAAAATTTTTTTCAACCGCTTCGAGCATTTTAATCGGGCCGCAAGCATAAACCAAACCTTTCAAATTTTTTTCCTCTGCAAGCTCTACAGCATTGCCCCTGTAGCCATAGGAACCGTCCATAGTTGCTATGTAAATTTCAGCTCCCAAAGATTTGAATTCCTCCTCGTAAAAAACCGATTCCTTATCGTTAAAACCCAGAACTACACTTACTTTTTTCTCCATTTTTCTATACTGCTTAGCTATTTCATATAAGGGCGGGACTCCTATCCCGCCTCCTATCAGCAAAATTTCTTTCTCATCTTCATCTACCAAAAACCCGTTTCCAAGGGGTCCAAAAACATCAAGACTGTCATCGGCTTTTAGTTTAGACATAGCTTCCGTTCCCCTACCTACTACCTTGTAAATAAGGGTGTAATGATCTTTACCTATATCGCATATGCTTATAGGACGAGCCAAACTTAAGCCCTTAACTCTTATGTTGACAAATTGCCCGGGTTTCATTTCCTCTGTAAGCTTTGATTTTACCCTCATCCTATAGGTATCTTTTGCTATTAATATATTTTCTTCTATTAGGCCTATATCTTCCTTCATACTAAATTCCGCCCCCCATAGCTCTTAGACTGAAAGCTTGAGATTCCAAAACTTTAACTATTGCATCGGCGGTATCCAAAGACGTAAAGCACGGCATATTGTTTTCAGCAGAAACCCTTCTTATTAAGAAACCGTCCTTAGCGGAATCCGAATCCTGGGATATGGTATTTATTACATAATTTACCTTTCCCTTAATTATTATATCAAGAACATCCATGCCCTTATCGTCTTCGGCGGTTATTCTTGAAACTTCTTGAGTTTCCAAACCCTTATCGGAAAAATAATCATGAGTTCCCTTGGTAGTATAGATACCGTAACCTATATTCTTAAACCTTTGAGCAAGCTCCAAGGCCTCTTTTTTGTCGCTGTCGGCAACTGTCATTAAAACGGATCCATAAGTCGGTATCTTTATTCCGCTTGATATCATTGCCTTATAAAGGGCCTTTTCAAGAGTCACATCTCCCCCAAGCACTTCACCGGTTGACTTCATTTCAGGGCCCAAAGTAGTATCTACCGACCTTAACTTGGCAAATGAAAATACCGGTGCCTTTACATAAATTCTCTCTTCCTCTTTCAAAAGATAGGTACCGTATCCTTGCTCCCTTAGTCCTTGCCCCATTGTTACCTTGCTTGCTATATCCGCCATATGAATACCTGTAACCTTTGAAAGAAAAGGTATTGTTCTTGAAGATCTTGGATTGACTTCCAAAACATATACTTCTTCATCTTCTCTGCTTACTATAAACTGTATATTGAACAAACCTATGAAATTAAATCCTCTACCGATTTTCACTGCATATTCGACTATCTTATCCTTAACCCTTTGACTTAAAGTTTGGCTCGGATAAACGGAAATTGAATCCCCGGAATGGACACCGGCTCTCTCTATATGTTCCATAATGCCAGGTATAAGCACATCCTTACCGTCACTTATAGCATCTATTTCCACTTCCTTACCGACTATATATTTGTCAACCAATATCGGAGAATCATGGCTTATTTCCTTTATTGCCCCCTTCATATATTTTTCAAGATCGCTGTCATTATGAACTATTTCCATAGCTCTTCCACCCAATACGTAAGAAGGCCTTAAAAGAACAGGGTAACCTATTTCTCTTGCTATCTTTAGGGCTTCCTCTGTTGTAAAT
>JAEXBH010000006.1 GCA_023394215.1 Bacillota bacterium
ATGAGGGATGCTATAAAGTTGGGTGCGGATGTTATAAATTTAAGCCTTGGAACCGGGGCCGGAACGGAGAAATTTGTCGGACAGGCTGTAAAAGATGTTATAAAGGAAGCCAGAGCAGCTGGCATAGTTGTAAATGTAGCTGCGGGGAATAACGGATATTTCGGATTTAATCAAGCATATCCTAAGGCTGAGAATCCGGACTATGGAGTAATAGCTATGCCGGCCCTGTTGGAAGATGTTGTGGGTGTGGGCTCTGTTGAAGGGGAAAGGATAAGCAGTACCAATATTCTTGTGGACGGTAAATATTATCCCTATCAAATAGCACGTGCTGACAGCTTATCCTACTATGATCCAATGCCTTACGGCTCCGATATTGAACTTGTTAATGTAGGATTCGGCACGGATGGAGAATATAAGGACTTGGATGTTGAAGGAAAGATAGTTATAGCTATGAGGGGGAAAAAATCCTTCAGACAACTTCAAAATATAGCGAGAAAAAATAATGCAAGAGGTATTATTATCTATAATAATGAGAAAAACCCCGATGAACTTTTTGAACTTGACGGAGCTGAATTTTCTTTACCTGTAGCCGTGATGAGGTATAAGGACGGCTTAGCAATATCCGATAAAAAATATATAAATATACTTAAGGACCCTATAGACAGGGACAATGAAAATTTCGGAAAATTATCCAAGTTTTCGCCTTGGGGTCTTAGCAATGAAGGGAGATTGAAACCTGATTTACTTGCACCGGGGGGAAGTATATTATCCCTTGATAATCATAACGATTATAAGAGAATGTCGGGAACAAGCATGGCGACCCCATATATATCAGGGGTCAGCGCTCTCATAAAGCAAAGGCTTGTTGAAACTTATCCTAAAAAACTTGAAGGTTTGGAACTTAGTAATATGATCAGCAGAATATTAATTTCAAGCGCCAGACCCATGGAAGAGGATGGACAGCTTATTTCATCAAGAAAGCAGGGGGCGGGTCTTGTTGATATAAAGGGAGCGGTTTCAGCTCAAGTAATAGCCTATATGTCCGAGGATGCGGTAAATTTAAATCTTGGAAATGTAGATAACTTTATAGAGTTAAAGCTTGTGCTTGAAAATATCAGCAATAAGAGTTTAGAACTTACAGGAAAATACAGACTTTTAGCTGATAGGGTTAAAGACGGAAGATTTACCATGACCTCAAATATTGTTAAAGAGGGCGAGGTGGAAAAACTTGTATTGGGGGCTTTTGAAAAAAAGACCCTTACTTATAAAATTGATATATCGGATATTGATTTGAGTCAATATATGAAAAATGGATATTTTATAGACGGTTTTTTAACCTTTGATTATGGGCAGGATAAGTCGGGTGTAGGTGTTTCATTTACTTCATTTAAAGGGGATTTTGAAGCCTTAGATTGCCTTGAAAAACCTGTTTATGAAAAAAATCCGGAAGACTTAACCTATTATGATAAGGGGTCTAATGAAAATGATTTTACCCATTTAGCAAGTTCTATAAAGATAAACGGTGAAGAGGTGGCTGTTGTACTTGGTGAAAATACTGATAAAAGGGGAGAAAACAGGAGCTTTGACAGCAGTCATATAGCCATATCGCCAAATGAAGACCATAACTATGAAAGTATGGATTTTATATTTACAATTTTGAGAAGTTTTGAAAAAATAAACATAGATATTTTAGATGATAGGGGGAAACTTATTGATTCTTACTCAGCTTCCCATAGGATAGAATTTTTAAAATCCTACTACGGTTCTGATGGAAGAAATAAGAAATCTATGCCTGTTTGGACTTATGTCCCTAAGAAAGGAATAAGTGACGGTAAGTATAGGGCCGAGATAAGTATTGAAAGATTTGGAGGGCAAAGCAATAAGGAAATATCTTACGATTTTTATATAGACACTAAGCCTCCTAAGCTTGATTCTTATGAAATAGTTGATAAAAAATTGCAATTAAAATGCAGGGATGAACTATCCGGTATAAAGCTTGTACAGGTTACTAAAAACGGCAAGAACTTAAAAATGGAAGCCGACGGAAGTTATAAGATAAATCAAGACGATATAGAAGGATTGAGTGTGATTTTAGTGGACTGGGCAGGAAATGTATTTGGTGGAGCTTTGAAGTAAAATGTAACATTATATTCCGGGAATAGGGAAACTTGTACTTGTAGAAACACTGTTATATTTAGGGGCTAAACTTATAATAACCATAGGACAAGCCGCTTATGATCAAATTGTAAGTTGGATGAATGATAAGTATAATAGTGTCATAGACAGTGAGAATGTTGTTGTGCAAGAAAGTTGACTTTGGATAAGGAATTTTTAGGCAAGTTATAGGATTTGTAAGAGCTTATAAATACTCCGCTTTGATTAAAATGAATAGGTAAAAATCCCGACGGCTTATGAGTTTTGTAAGCTGTCGGGATTTTTAGTTTTTGAGTTCTCAAGGCAAGTGCAATTCAAGGGGATGGTAGGTTTCATACTGTATCAGCTTCCTAATTACCTAAGGGTTCTTGATTGTTTCTAATTTCCAATCTAT
The DNA here is from genome assembly GCA_023394215.1 of Bacillota bacterium. Classification (GTDB taxonomy): domain Bacteria; phylum Bacillota; class Clostridia; order Tissierellales; family Peptoniphilaceae; genus JAUMWX01. Next base: position 2,549 of record JAEXBH010000006.1, read on the forward strand.
AGATAATTAAATTAGTAATTTGAATTTTACCCCTCTTTTATTTCTTATTAAGTTTTTTATTTGCCTGAATATTCAGCTTTTATTGAAAGGCCTTTGATTTTGCTGCCGTTCATTTTTTTTATTGAGTCTATAAGGTAGTCTTTGTCGATATCTACAAAGCTGAAATTTCTCATTATGTTTATTCGTTTTATTTTATTTGCGGGGATATCACAGGTTTTGATTAAGGACTTAAATAGGATTTTTTCATCAAGTCCATCCCTAAGTCCCTTGTTTATAAACATCTTTGGACTTTTTTTGCCTCTTTCTTTTTTGTTTATGGTAGATTTCGATATTTGGAATTTTGTTCCGTAGTCTACTCTGTCAAGGGATTCGTGTTTATATTTGTTTGTATTATTATCAAGCATGGAGATAAGTGAAAGGGATATGTCATATAGACTGTGACCTTTTTCGAGAAGCTTGTTCAAAATGGGGCTGTATTCAGAGTTTCTATCTTCTATTAGTGAACTTTCAAGTATAAGATTTTCCAGTCCCTCTCTATTCGCAGCTTCCAAGTCTCTTATAGTAGGAAGTTCCAATTTTTCCATTTCGGCTTTGGTATAATTCATGATTTGATTAAATTTAAACCTGTCTTTGTCTGTAATGAAGGTTAGAGATATACCGTCTTTACCTGCCCTGGCTGTTCTTCCTATTCTATGGACATAGTATTCTTGATCTTGAGGAAGGTCGTAGTTTATTACTAAATCCAGGTTGGCTATGTCCAAGCCTCTTGCGGCAATGTCCGTAGCGATTAGAACATTTATGGTTTTTTGCCTAAATTTCTTCATTACTATATCTCTTTGTTCCTGCTTAAGATCTCCATGTAAGCCGTCTGCATTGAAGCCCTTTTGGGTCAGCTTGGTAAGAAGTTGCTCTACTTCTTTTTTGGTATTACAGAAAACTATAGCAAGCTCCGGTTTATGGATAGTAAGAAGTCTTGCAAGGATTTCGGTTTTCATTTTTTCGCTAAGTTCAAGATAATATTGTTTGATATTTTTAGCAGTTACTTCATCCCTGGTAACCTTTATTGTAAGAGGATCTTTTTGATAAAGTTTAGAAAAAGTTTTTATATCCGGACCGAGTGTTGCTGAAAAAAAGCAAGTTTGCTTGTTTTCGTTTGTTTGGGACAGGATGGTAGCCATATCTTCTCTAAAGCCCATATCAAACATATCATCGGCTTCGTCTAAAACAAGAATTTTAAGCTTATCAAGTTTTAGACTTTTTCTTCTCATATGGTCCATAATTCTGCCCGGGGTTCCTATTACAGCCTGGACGCCATCTTTTAATGCTTTAAGTTGCCTTTTTATATCGGTGCCTCCATATATAGGGAGAATTTTTACAGATGGCTTGTATTTTGCAAGTTTTTTCATCTCCTTGGATATTTGAATGGTTAATTCTCTTGTAGGTGCGAGCACAAGGACCTGGATAGATCTTTCGTTATCTATAAGTTCAAGGCTGGGAATTGCAAAAGCTGCGGTTTTTCCGGTACCCGTTTGAGATTGGGCTATTAAATCTTTTCCTTCAATAATGGGTTTAATTGTTTGCGCCTGTATTTTGCTGGCTTCTTCAAAACCCATTTCTTTTATGG
>JAEXBH010000030.1 GCA_023394215.1 Bacillota bacterium
TAATATAACAATACATGTTGAAACCAAACATAGTATCCTAAATATTTTAATTGGTATTTTAGTATCCTTAAAGTAATTTTGTTTTAAGAGATAAAGTTTTATTATGAAAGATAATAGCAAAAAGAAATATGAGAGTATTGTTATAATAGAAACTTTAAAAGATAAATCATAGTTAATAAAAATATTGCCTATAAATTTAACAATGATACTATTCGAAAATATCATACCGCTTAATAAAGGAATAAAAAAAATGACACCGAAAGTCCATAGGAAGTTGGCTATAAAATTTATTTTTTTCATAAAATCACCACCAAGTTACAATCTTTTTATATTATACCACAAAAGGAGGTGTAAGTATTGCCAAGAAAACCAAATGCTCGTACCCATTCGGAAAGCCAAATTGCACAGATTGCGGCAAGTATAAAAGAGTTTGGATTTCTATCTCCGATACTCATAGCAGAAGATAATATGATTCTTGCAGGGCATGGTAGACTTGCAGCAGCTCAGAAGTTAGGACTTAGACAAGTACCATGTGTAAAGGAAAATTATCTAACAGAAACACAAAGAAGAGCATATATCATTGTCGATAATAAGCTATCACTCAATGTTGGCTGGGATGATGCAAGGCTTCCCTTATGGCAGTTAATTTTATTCCATATATAAGCTGTTGTTCCGTAGAATCATCGTTCCGATAATTAGATTATGTTATTCCGATTTGACTGATATTATTCCGATAAAATGGTATAATATAAAAAATGGAGGGATAATTTATGTACATTACAGTGAAACAAGCAGCTGAAAAATGGGGAATATCCGATAGGAGAGTAAGGATTTTATGTTCAGAGGGGAAGATTTATGGTGCATATCAAGAAGGAAGAGCTTGGAAAATACCGTATGATGCAGCTAAGCCAACTGATGGAAGATATAAAATTAAAGAATCACTCATTCCAATCATAGAACATAAATTAGAAGTTCTCAAAAAAAGAAGGCCTTTAACAGAAGGTGAGAAGGAAAGATTAAATGAAGAATTTCTAACCGAATTTACCTATAATTCCAATGCTATTGAGGGTAATACTTTAACATTGCGCGAGACTGATATGGTACTAAAAGGACTTACAATTGATCGAAAATCACTAAAAGAACATTTAGAAGTTATAGGCCATAGAGATGCTTTTGATTATATAAAAGAATTAGTAATAAAGAATACTCAAATGTCAGAAAGAGTAATTAAGGATATCCATTATTTAGTACTGGCAGATAAAAAAGAGGATAGAGGTGTCTATAGAAAAGGCCCTGTCAGAATAATGGGAGCAGCGAATGAGCCAGTTCAACCTTATTTAATAATCCCTAAAATGGAAGAATTGATAGAAAAGTATAGTAACATTACAGAAGATATTGTGACAAAACTTGCTCGTTTTCATATTGAATTTGAATCTATTCATCCATTTATTGATGGTAATGGAAGAACAGGTAGATTACTAGTTAACTTGGAACTTATGAAAGCAGGTTATCCTCCAATAGATATAAAGTTTACTGATCGGCTTAAATATTATGAAGCTTTTGACCAGTACCATGTAAAAGGTAATCTATCAGTGATGGCAAATCTTTTCGCTAGATATTTAAATCAAAGGTTGGATTTATATCTGTCAATTTTAGAAGATTAAATTTAATAGGGGATAATTTATGAATAGACTATTGAAAGAATTTATAGAAATATGTTTTAAGCTAAATGAAGCTGGTATCATACCAACATTAATGGGGTCTTTAGGATTTGAACTTGTTACAAAAGAAAGTTGGAAACCATCCGACATAGATATTCATGTTCCAGGAGATCCAAGAGGATGGGAAGCACCAGATGAGCTTCGTATTTATGATTGGGACAAAATTTTAGATGTTATGACCCAATTAAACTATGAAATGATAGATTTACACGAACATGAGTTTAAAAAAGAAGGAATATCAGTTGAATTTGGAGCAATAAATTCATTAGAAAATTTTGCAGGAATAAGCGAAAATGATATTGAGATTCTTGAGATGGATGGTGCTAAATTTAGAATTCCTAATCTACAACAATACTTAAGTATATATAAAGCATCATCAAAAGACTCTTATCGTAATAATCAAAACAATAATAAAGACTTTGAAAAGATTAAATGGATTGAAGATAAACTGCAACAAAATTAATTATAAAGTGTTTGCTGAAACGTATATCTTAACATTGAGATAAGATAACAAAAGAGAATTATTTAAATTTCCAAACGATAGCAGGGGGTAATCGTTTGGGAGTATGCCTTATGATATGTTTGCTAATACGTATATATCAAAAGTGATAGTAATAATGTTCACTCAAGCCATGTGGAGTTTATAACAATATTTGTTATGGAGAATAAAATATAAAGGAAGAACACTTATGATTATTGCAATTGGTGGTGGAGAAGTATCTCGAAATGAAACTTATGAGATAGATAAATTTATAATAGAAAGGATTTAATTAATTATGAAAAGAAGAAAGTTAACTGTTATGACCCTTATTTTGATGCTATTATTGATCCAAAGCATGATATTAACCGGTTGTAAAGGTGGAAAAAACAATGAAAACCAGACAAAAATAGGTGAAAATGTTGATCAGAGTAAAGACCCCGAATATTTTAAGCAGCATTTATACGAAAAATACAAGATGGTTATTCCTATAGAGTTTTCTTTTAAGTACACATCTAAAATCAGGGGAACGGAAGGTGTATCACTTGGCGGAAGAATTGAAAAGGGAAGGCTAAAAGTTGGAAACAAAATTGATATTATCGGACAGGATCCTGATAGCGGGGAAGAGGTCACTTATTTTAAAGATATAGAAGTACTGGAATTATATGGAAATAAAGATGGCAAGGAAGAATTATTTGATGAATTAAAAGAAGAAGATAATCTTGGAGTATACATTGAAGGGATAGATCATAAAAAAGTAGAGTGCGGTATGTATGCAATAATAAGATAAGAGTATGTAATACGGTCAACATGGTAGACATAAATTTGCAGAAAATAATAAGCTGATGTGTATTTTATAGGAAACTGTCAAGTGTCTCAGAAAATTGACGCAGAAAAATGGCTTAAAAATGCTATGATAACATTAGTATTTAGTGAAACAAGTTTAAAGTTGTGGAG
>JAEXBH010000048.1 GCA_023394215.1 Bacillota bacterium
CACTTACAGTGGGTACCGTTATGAAGCCTCTGGTTGACAAGCACAGGGTATCAAGAGAAAAATTTGCCTATATTATAGATTCGACTACAGCACCGGTTTGTATGGTAGCGCCCATATCTACATGGGCTGCAGGGGTAATAGCAACAATACCTCAGGATTCGGGCATAGACGGTTTTAGCCTTTTTATAAAGTCCATACCGGGCAATTATTATGCTTTGTTCACAATATTTTTGGTATTTTTATCGGTTATATTTTCTATAAATATAGGACCTATGGCAAGGTTTGATAAACTTGCCAAAGAGGGTAAGGCTGATTATCCTAAGGAGTATGATTACGGTTCGAATGAAGGAAAGGGCGGAGTCGTAGATCTTTTGTTGCCGGTTTTGGCTATTGTTGTTTTTTCAATATTGTCAATCCTATATTTGGGAGGCTTATTTAAAGGAGCGGGTATTCTGGAGGCCTTTGGTAACAGCGACCCTGTAATGGGCTTGGCTTTGGGTTCAAGTTTTACCCTAATATTGCAAATTATACTTTATTTGCCAAGAAAGATAATAAGTCCTAAGAAATTTACAGAGAGTATTGTGGAAGGTATAAAGACCATGCTTCCTGCGATATTGATATTGACTTTTGCTTGGGCTTTGGGAGAAATATCAGGGGCTAAGTATTTAAATGCGGGCCAATATATTTCCAAAATAATAAGCGACAATGATATAAATCTACAGGTTTTGCCTGCTGTAATATTTGTAATATCTATATTACTTTCATTTTCAACCGGTACTTCGTGGGGAACTTTTGCAATCTTGATTCCTATCGTTGTTGCTATCTTTAAGGATGCAGGCAGTGATTTGATGGTTTTAACCGTATCGGCGGTATTGGGAGGAAGTGTTTGTGGAGATCATTTGAGTCCTATTTCAGACACAACTATACTGAGTTCGATAGGGGCGGGTTGCCATCATATAAACCATGTATCTTCTCAAATGCCTTATGGTATAATGGCAGCGGTAGTGGCATTTTTATCATATTTATCAGCTTCCTATTTGCAAAATACTGTTATAGGTTTGATATGCGGTTTAGTTTTGCTTACAATTTCTGCTTTTATCCTAAAATCTTACTATGATAAGAGGTTAAGGGCTTAAAGGGAAAGTTTAGACCTTTAAAATCAAATATTTTTTATGGGAGACTTGAAGTAATCTAATTTTAAGGGCTCCCATTTTTAATTGTTAAAAATAATTGAAAGTATATATTTTTTGTTATATACTAAAGGTCAAGTCTAATTGATTAATTTAATTATTATTTTAACTGATGAATTATTGAAAGGGGGAAAAAGTGGTTAATAGCTTGAAAAAACTAAGAAAAATCAGTATTTTAATTTGTTTTATTATTTTTATTAATGCTTTACCGTTTAATGTTAAGGCTGTGAGTTCAGAGGAAATTTCAGGAGAAGTGGAAGGTAAAGTCGAAAATTTTGATAACTATATTGTTATTTTTGACGATAATTATGAGGGAAAAAATCAAGATTTTATAGGAAGGCTGGAAAAAGAGGGGATAGAATACGAAATCTTAGATGAGTTTTCCGCCCTTATAAAAGGTTATGCACTTAAACTGAAAAAAGAAGATGCTGAAAAAATAAAAGAATGGGAAGGTATAGAAAGTATAAGTCCGGAAAAGATTTATACTGATTTTGAAATAGAGAAAAAAAAGCCGTCAAGACGTAAAAGGGATCTTGAGAGCAACAAAATCATAGAGCAAGATAAGTTGGATTCTAAATATGACGGTAGAGGCATGGTTGTTGCAATCATAGATTCCGGGGCTGACATAGAACATCCGGATTTTAGATTGGACAATGAAGTTAAGGGAAAGTTAACTAAGGAAAAGGTAGATGGGCTTATAAACTCAAAAAAACTTGAAGGCCAGTATGTAAGTGAAAAGATTCCTTTTGTTAGAGACTATCCTGGTTATGATAATGATATAAAGGAATGGAGAAAGGATTCGCACGGCATGCACGTTGCAGGTATAGTCGGAGCAAATCCTTCAAATAAGAGTAATGCTTCAAGAGGGGTAATCCCCAACTGTCAGTTGGTTTTAATGAAGGTATTTGGAAATAACGGGGGAGCCGGTTCAAGATCTTATGTGAAAGCCATAGAGGATGCCGTTCTTTTAGAGGTTGACAGTATTAATATGAGCTTAGGCTTTGGAGGAGGAAGTATTCTTTTAGATGATCCTGCTGTAGCTAAAGCAATAGATAAGGCTAAAGAAAAGGGCATAAATGTAAGTATAGCAGGAGGAAATTATGGGCATTACGGTTGGGGCAAGTCCCTTCCTGATGTAAGATATCCCGATTATGGAGTTATAGCAACTCCGGGTATAAATACATCGGGCCTTACAGTTGCATCTATAGAAAACACCAAGCAACAGCTTGACCAGTTTGAGGTTGAAAATGGACGTAATATAGGTCATGGTGACATAAATAATTTGGAAAAATTGCCGGACAAGGAATCCTATCATAACAGTTTTAAAGAAGTCGTATTTAAGGGGCATGGCGGAAGTCATGAATTTAAAAGCGGAGAGGACCTTAGCGGAAAAATCGTTGTAATAGCAAGAGGTGGGGATACATTAGCATTTAAGGACAAGATAGCAAATGCAAGAAACCATGGAGCAAGATTTGTTATTATAGAAAACTATGCTGCAGAGGGAAGAAACCTTGTGGATATGGATGTTGCTGATAATGATGTGGCCTCAACCATGATAACTTACAGCGATGGCCAATATTTGAGGAGTCTAAGCAATCCAAAGATGAGAATTTCCGAATATTCTTTTGCCGTAGATAACCCGAGTCACGGTAAGCTGTCGGAGTTCAGCAGTTGGGGGATTACATCAGATGGGGATTTAAAGCCTGATATAACGGCTCCCGGAGGGGCAATTTACTCTACAATTAACGATAAATCATATAACAGCCAATCAGGTACCAGTATGGCAGCTCCCCATGTTGCAGGTGCTATAGCCATTATGAATAAGAGGGTGGAAGAAAGTTTTCCGAGTGTAACCGGTAAAGACAAGCACCAATTGGTTAAAAACCTACTAATGAACAGTGCCGTTCTTCATAAGGCAGCAAATAATGAATACTCATCTCCAAGGCAGCAAGGAGCAGGGGTTCTTAATCTGAAGAGGGCAATGGAACTTCCTGTTGTGATGTATGGTGAGACCGGTGTAGGAAGCATAAATTTAGGAAATATATCTAATGATAAGGTAAATTTGAAATTTACAGTAGAAAATCTTACAAGCAATTCTATATCATATAAGGCAAAAGTAAGGTTGACAACAGATAGCGTAGATAATGGGAAATTTACCCTTATACCTAAATTTTTAGGTGAGTTAGATCTTGGAAATATAGAGCTAAGTTCTAAGGAAAAGAAAGTTATAAACAAGGAAATAGATATAAAAAATCTTAATTTTCCGGATGTACCTAACGGAAAATACTTGGACGGTTTTATAGTTTTATCTTCTGACTCGCAGCTGGAGCTTAGTATGCCATTTACAGGTTTTGTTGGAGATTGGACAAATCTTAAGGTTATAGAAGATTCTATTTATGACCTGCTTAAGGATAAAAAGCTTCCCCTATATGCACAGGATGCAAAGCCGGAAAGCAGGGGTAAGGATCATAACTTCGGGGGACCGGCCTATGAATTTACCCATTTATCAACCTTAAGAAAGGGTAAGCGTTTTATTTTAGGAACCGTTCCGGGGCTTAAACCTGAGCTTTATTATGATAAAAACCATATAGCCATATCTCCTAATAATGACGGTATTAACGATCATGTGAGATTGCACGCAACCTTCTTGAGGACCTATATAGACATGAAGGTTGAGGTATTTGATGAGAAAGAACAAACCTTGCTGTATTCAAGCCTTCCTAAGATGGGTATTAAAAACTTTTTTGGAAATGATAAAAATAACGAAAGGGTTACTATAAATGATGCGTGGATGTGGGAGGGGAAGCTTAATAAAAACTACACAGACGTAGCCGACGGAAAATATAAGTTTGTAGTCACAGTTAAATCGGTAGCAAAGAATGCGGCTGTGCAAAAAGTCGAATTCCCTATTATTGTTGACAGGGTAAAGCCTGAAGTTGAGAGAGCTTACCATGTTAAGAGTAAAAATATATTTAAAGTTGAAAAAATTAAAGAAGATTTATCAGGAGTTAGGAATGTTGAAGCCTTCTACATGAATGGTGGAAGCAGGGTAGATCTTAAGGTGGAAAATAAAAACGGCTATGTTATAAGCTTGCCTCAGGGCAAGAAGTTGTCCGATATAAAGCTTAACATAGAGGATTGGGCAGGTAATATATATGAAAATAATTTGGAAGCATCAATAAAGGGTGAAAAGAAGGCGGAGTTAGTTGTTGAGGCAAGCGTAGAAGGAGGCGGAAGTGCGCCTAAGTATGCTGTAAAGATTTTTGACAAGAACTCCTTATCGGTAAAAGAGGAAGATTTAAAGATAGGAGAAACTTATAAGGTAAAAATAGAGTTATCCGATTTAAATTATGAACTTGTCGGACAAAATGAAGAAAGTATAACTTTTACCGAAGATAATAGCTATATAATTCTGAAAAAAGTTTTCAAAAAGTCGGAAGACTTTACCGCAAAAGCTACAATTCATAGAGATTATATTGATTCATCAAATGTAAGTTACAAGTATGATGGGGATATAAAACTTAAACTTGTAAATACGGAAGATAATAAGGAATTTATATTGACAAATGAGAGTGGAAGCGAAAATATCTACTCTGTAAAGTTAAAGGCTGGAAACTATAAGCTTGTTGCCTATGATGTAAATTCGGGTTGGAAGGTTAGAATTTCACCTGAAACAATTAGTCTTGGTAAAGATATGGTAGAAGGTAATTTTGACATATACTATGAAAAAGAGCCTGAGTTTGTAGATCCGAATCCGGAACCCGATCCTATAGAGCCTAATCCTGCCGAACCCGAGCCGGAAGAACCTCAAGTAGGAGAAATAGGCGGATGGAAAAAAGAAGGTGATAAATGGAAGTATACAAAGAAGGACGGTCAAATGGCGATCAGCGAATGGTTGTGGCTTCCTGTGGAAAACAGCGATGAAAAAGTTTATAAATATTTCGACAGGGAAGGTAACAGTATAGACCAATTCTATGAAGAAACAAAGGATGGAGAAACCAAGTATTATCTTTCACAATCAGGACCTTTTAAAGGTTATAAGAAGGGTTGGTGGACCGATCCTGAAAACAATTTAGTGTATTACTTTAGGCCTGCTACAGGTTCAAGGGTAGAGGGAAGACAGCACATAGACGGAGGCTGGAAATTTTTCAGATTTAATTCAGGCTCTCAAGCTTTCGGCTGGCAATATATAAATAGGAGCTGGTCATATTTTGACAATACAAGCGGAAACCAAGTAATAGGTAAGTGGGCTTGGCTGAAGTTGATGGACGGACAATATAATTGGAAGTATTTTGACAGCAGAGGAATAAATATAGACCAATTTAGAAAGGAAAGTGCGGGAGTTTGGTTGTCGCAGACAGGTCCGGAAAAATCATATTATAAGGGCTGGTGGACAGATTCTTCAAACGGACAAAAGTATTATTTTAGAACAACATCCGGAAGCAGGGTGGAAGGAAGACAGTATATTGACGGAAATTGGTATTATTTCAGGAAAGGGTCGGGAACACAGGCTTTCGGCAAACAGTATGTTGACGGTGTTTGGAGATACTACCATGATACGCTTGGTAGGGAAGTAAGATAAGAATCTAATATTTTACCGATAATAAAATCGAACTTTTATTGCTTATATAAGCAGTAAGAGTTCGATTTTTTATTTAATAAATTCTTTTATAATATTTTCAATTAAATTTTTTATATTTTTCAACATATACCTGTTTTCTACCCTTATAAGCAGGATATTTTCTCTTAGCTTATAGGTTGAGAGATCTTTTATATATGGACCTTTCTCTTGTATAAAAACCTGCGCAAGGGTGTCTTTTGAAATAAAGCCTTGGGCCAGTTTTATTCTTATCTTTACCCTGGACATTTCCCAATCCAACCAAGTTTGAGATGCAACAAAGCTTGAAAGTTTATCTGAACTTGAAGATAAATTTATTTCTAAAATATCCTTATCTATGCTAAGGTTTTCGATTTTTAAGTTTAAACTTTCTCCATTCAGATCAAAATAAAGATTTTTTGCTTCCTCTATTTTATTAACTAAGGAAAGGACTTTTTCAGTATTTATAACATCGTACTTATTATGTAGAGATATTTTTTTTAGATTTTCATCTTCAATTTGAGCATAGAAGGCTTGATCGGCTTCGAGTTCGAAGTTTTCAAATCTTTCGATAGACAAGTATTTCTCGATTTCCTGTAGGGAGAACATGGAAATATCAGTTATCGCCCTATTAGCTATTAAAAACCTGAATATATCAAATTCGCAATCCCAATCGGGGGATAATAAATTGTGATGTACACACCTTGAATTTATAAAGGGAAGGTCAAAGTTTTTACCGTTATAGGTGATTATGTTTTTATTCTTTATGAGGTCATACAACTTATCAAGCAGCTTTTTTTCTTCGTCTTTTTCAGCAGTAAGCTGGATAAAATTATTGTCTGTTGATGATGAAAATAAAAGCCCCACCGTTACGATGTGAGATAAGTCCCTATGAACGCCGCTTGTCTCTATGTCAAGGACGACATCATTTTCTTTTAAGTTGTAAGTTTCAATATTTTGTTTGAAAATATACATGTCTTAACCTTTATTTGATTATTTGATATAATACATTTTATCATATATCTATAGGATAAAATAGGATTTTGAGGGCTTTTTAAGCCTTGATTGGAAAGTTGGTGAATAGGGATGATTTATTTTGATAATGCTTCAACAACGAAAACAGATGCCGAAGTTAGAGAAATAATGCTTGAAGCATTGGAAAATTCATGGGCTAATCCGTCATCTTTGCATAAGTTGGGATTTGAACTTGAAAAAAAGGTAAAAAAAGCAAGGCTTACAATATCCAATAAGCTTGGTGTAAGTGCGGAAAACTTGTATTTTACCCCAAGTGCGACCATAGCAAACAATGCAGTTTTTAATTCCTGTCTTAGAGGGAAAAAGGGAAATATAGTTGTTTCGGAAATAGAGCATGCCAGCATAGCCAAGCAGGCATTTGACTGCATAGAAGTGAGACGGGTAAGGGTTGACGGACACGGGTTTATAGATTTTGAAGATTTTAAGCGCAAAATAGACTCGGATACAATTTTAGTTTCGATTATGAATGTGAATAATGAGTTGGGGACCGTGAATAAGATATCTGAACTTGCAAAAATCGCCAAATCCATAAATAATAAGGTCTTGTTTCATTCCGACGGGGTACAGGCCTTTAAGAAGGTAAATATAGACCTTAAGGATGTAGATTTTTATACGATTGCGAGCCATAAGATAAATGGCCCCAAGGGTATAGCCGGACTTTTCATAAGAAAACCTGAAAATTTTTATCCCCTATATTTTGGAGGAGGGCAGGAAAAAAATATTTTTTCATCAACGGAAAATGTCCCTGCTATTTTGGGTTTTGCAAAGGCAAGTGAGCTTGATAACAATTTTGATGAAATAGGCAAAATCAATGCCTATCTAAGACGAGAAATAGGAGCTATTGAGGATAGTCTTATAAATTCTCCCGAGGATGCTTCGCCCTATATTTTAAATGTGTGTTTTAAGAATATAGGGGCTGAGATACTTTTACATTATTTGGAGATGGATGATATTTATATTTCAACAGGGTCGGCCTGCAGTAAAAATCAAAAATCTTCAGTTTTGAATGCCATAGGTTTGGGGGAAGATTACAGCGGAGGCTGTATAAGGATATCTATGGATAGGAATTCAAGTTTTGAGGAAGGAGAGAAATTTATGGAAAAGCTAAGAGAAAAAATAGAAATTATAAGAGGAATATTAAATAGATGAGATGGTTATTGGGGATTAGTTTCGGAGAATTAATGCTTAAAGGTAACAACAGATCAACCTTTATAAGCAAATCGATAAAACAGGTAAGAAAGGCCTTGGAGGAATTTGAGCTTGGAAGGTATCACCTTGACCAGGGTAAGCTTTTTTTTGAGGTAAATAAAGATGATTTTGAAGCCATCATTGACAGGTGTAAAATGATATTCGGCTTATCCTATATTTATCCGGCAGTTGAAGCTACGAATAAGGAGTGGGTAAGTATTGAAGAGGCACTTGTTGAGCTTATCGGAAATGAGGGCATAGCGGAAAAAACTACTTTCAAGATCAAGGGGCACAGGGCCGATAAGTCTTTTCCTATGAACAGCATGGAACTTGCTGCCGAAGCAGGGGGGCTTGTACTTAAAAATTTCGGTAAAATATTAAAGGTTGATGTGAAGGATCCTAAATATCTTATAAATGTGGATATAAGGGAAAAATGTTATGTTTACTTGAGGCGAGAAAAGACCATAGGAGGACTTCCTTTAGGAACGGGCGGTAGAGCGCTTTTGCTTTTATCAGGAGGGATAGATT
>JAEXBH010000131.1 GCA_023394215.1 Bacillota bacterium
AGATGGAAGTCCTCTTCCTGAAGATGTTTTAAATCTTCTGCCTAAACCTGTCACTGCAAGTGATGTTGACGGAAAGGTTAGCTTGTCAAGTTTTAATGATGTTGAAGCAAAAGACGGATCTTGGACATTTACAGGTTGGTTTACAAAGGATAAGGATGGAAAACTTGTGGCGGTTACTGAAGAAGTTTTAGTTGATGGAAGTGACCTTGTATTAGTAGGTCAATGGAAATTTACTAAAAAAGAAACTCCAAGCCCTGAACCTACTCCGGAACCGAAACCTGAGCCTACTCCGGAACCAAAGCCTGAACAACCTAAACCACAACCTAAACCACAACCTGCACCTCAACCAAACGATTCACCTAAGACAGGAGACAATACAAACTTCCTAATCTATGGCGGTGTAATCTTACTTTGTGCGGTTGCTATAGTAGTGTTAAGAAAAATTGGCAAGAAGTAAAATTTTATAAGTTTTGAAATAGGTAAAATCAATAATTGGTTTTACCTATTTTTAGGTCCTTAAACAATTTTAAGTACAATGAATTTCACTTATAATCTATACTGTGAAATCCCCATATCAACTATTGTTAAAGAGCCTTATTAATGATAGTATATATTTGTATTACAGGAGGTAATTATGATTTATACAGTAACCCTAAATCCGGCATTGGATATTGTTTTTTATGGAGATGAAAATATAGACACCAATGCTTACAATAAAACCCATCAAACGCAAAAGTTTCCGGGAGGTAAGGCTATAAATGTATCAAGAACCCTTTACAACCTTGGTATTCCAAGTCTTGCCACAGGTTTCTTGGGCGGATATTCCGGAAGATTTATTTCAGACTGGTTCAATGAAAGGGCCATTGAAACCATGTTTATTAAAATTGACGAAGATACGAGAACCAATGTCAGGGTAAAAACTGAAAAAGAGCAGATGACGATTGCGGGCATTTATCCGAATATCAGCAAAGAGCAATTAGACAGTCTTCTTTATTTCTTATCAAGAGTAAGAGAAGGCGATATAGTAGTAATGGGAGGCTCTATCCCAAGCGGTGTGGATTCCGATATTTATAAGAGAATAACCGATATCTGCATATCGAACAACGCCTACTTTGTTATTGATATACCGCCCAAACAAACTCTTCAGGCCCTAAAGGATAAGCCCCTTCTTATAAAACCTAATATTGATAATTTAGCCCTTATGTTTGATAAAATGGACGGTTTCGTAGATGAGGATGATATAATAGAACACGGCTTAAAATGCATCCACATGGGAGCAAAAAATGCCATAGTATCAATAGGAAAGGACGGCTCCTATCTCTTTACGGAAGATGAATCCGTATATAGATCCTATGGTGTCAGCGGAAAAGAAGTAAATTCTTTCAACTCCAGAGATGCTATGATTGGCGGCTTCATAGGCCTTTACATGAAAAAAGCCGACCCTGTAGAAGCCTTTAAAATGGCATCAGCAGCAGCCTCCGCTACAGCCTTTGTAGAAGATTTGGGAACAAGAGAAGAAATAGAAGAAGTTTTCAAAAAAACCGTGATTGAAAAAATAAGATAAGAAAAAGGTCAATTAAGTAGTTTTATTACTTGATTGACCTTTTTAGCTCTTAACTATTCTTTACGTTCAAAATTCACAATGGAAACAAACTTTCCGCTATCATCCTTTATTTTTCTCAGCCTCTTTTCAAACTCAAGTCTGGTCAACCAGATTTGCTTATCACAACCAAGGCACTGAAGCTTGACATCCACTCCCGTTCTCAATATTTTCCAATGATTTTCACCGCAAGGATGACCCTTTTTCAAGGTTACCTCATCTCCCAATATATATTTACTCATTTTTTTCTACCTTATACTTGTTCAAATATTCCAGGGATTTTTCATTTATCCTTCTTGAAGCTTCCCACTGCTTACCGTTAAGGACCTGACCCGCTATCAAAACCTTATAGCTGAAATCTGTTTGTCCCTCTATACCTAAAATTTCTGGATTTTTTACAAAATATGACACTTCTTTGGATAACTCTTCCATAGCTCTTTCTAAAATTTCCTTGGATTTTTCATAGGGTATATTCTTGTCCACAAAAATCCTGCCGGTCACCCTCATTTTACTTTTAGAATAATTAATAACTGTTGATATACTGCCATTGGGTATTACATACACCGCTCCATCAACGTCCTTAAGCCTTGTTGTCCTAAGTCCCATGGAAACAACCGTACCGACATTTCCACCTATATTAACCAGGTCGTCGACATTAAACTGGTCTTCAAACAATATAAAAGCCCCTATTATGAGGTCCTTTACCAAGGACTGAGCTGCAAAGGCTATGGCTATACCTCCGACTCCGGCTACAGCAACTATAGACGAAGTATTTATACCGAAGCTATTTAAAACTAAGGTAATAGCAATAAAATATATAACTATATTTATAAAACTTTGAAAAATAGAAAGTATAGTTTTAGTCTTATAATATTTATCATTTATTCCTAATTTATCCAAAAGTTTTTTGTTAAATATAGTCCTTGTTAAAAGTATAAGTATCCTTGTAAGAGCAAAGGCTATTAAAATAGTAATCATGTGATCGATAAAAACCATTTCTCCCTCTTTAAGATTAAGAATTGCTCTTATTTTTTCTATTATATAAGTCATAAAACCCTCATTAATAAGCCTTAATTTTTTCTATCTTATTTTTTAATATCACATAAACTCCCTGTCTGCTTATGTAGTATGATATAACATTTTTTATTTCTTCGTTTATAATATTATTATTTTCATAAACCGACACCCTGTCCTTACCCATAACAACTATGGCACTATCCCTTATAGATAAGCCTGTTGCATCGAATTCCAAAGCCTCATTGTCAAGCTCTTTCAATTTTTTATCAAAAATTCTGAGATTTCTTCCATCTACCAAAACCAAATTGTCCTTATAGAAATCTATGGCTCTGACATTTTCAAGCATAATTTTATCGGATAAAACTTCTCCTTTAAATAAATATATATACCTGTTGGAAATTAATATGGTATTTTCTTTATCAATAATACTCGTATAATAAAATACCTCGTTGACGGTAGAAATTGAATAAAGCTTTTTTGCATTTTCATAAATTGAAAAAACCGATTCAGCTTTTCCCGCCGAATTTTTAAACTCCAATACAGCCATTCTCTTATCAAGTAACGATGATTCAACCGGAGCCTGCAAACCTTGTAGTTTTACCACTTCTCTCAGCTTTTCATCATAATAGCCAATTTGATCCTTAAAATATAAGACAAGGTGAGAATCTCGATATTTTGCCCCCGAAATATTTACCATGTCCTTAAGTC
>JAEXBH010000198.1 GCA_023394215.1 Bacillota bacterium
ATGAAAAAGAGTTGATACCTTTTTAAAAAAGCCCTCATTTTTTAAAATAAATACATTAGCTATGCCATCAGATATATCCTGACTTATATCAGTAAACTTAAACTGCCCGAATTTATTGGACATATTTATTATCATATGATCTACAGGCCCTTGATAAATATTACCGTCCACTTCTATCCTCAAATGATACGCCGCAGACTTAAATAAACCCTTAAACATATTTACAACATAAGCAAGCATACCGAATTTAGTTTTATCTTCTGGACTTACGAAGTGTACCGATTCAAAAACCGCTCCAAGGCAAAGAAGAAAGGAAAAACACTCATCATTTACCTTACCGTAATCAAGTTTAATAGTCTTTGAAAAATCAACAGAACTTATAGCCTTACTTACATTTTGAGGAAATCCTAAATACCTGCTTAGAATATTACCGGTACCTGCCGGGATAAGAAGGATCTTGGGCTTATACTCCAAATCCTTAAGCCCTCTAAGAATTTCTTTATAGGTACCATCCCCTCCAACAGAACAAATTGCTTCATAGGATTTTTGAGCTGCCTCTTTTGCAAAGTTAAAAGCATCATTTTCCAAATCTGCAGTTCTTACATCTATATAATCAAACTCCTCACTAAGTTTAGCCTTCAATCTATCCAAAATTTTATCATGATTTTCCTTTCCGGCTGAGGGGTTGATTATTACCATTATATTTTTCATTGCTAATAGCTCAAAAACAATTTCTTTGATCTGAATTTAGGCGTTGCTGTAAAATTTAAGCCAAGCTTTCGTAAAACATTTTTATCAACAGCATCCAGCATAACGGTTGAATGGGCCTCACATTGGTCAAGTTTAGATATCTGCTGTAAAGCCATATGGGAAACCGGATTTGTTGTCGCACTTATAGCAAGGGCTAAAAGAACTTCATCCAAGTGAAGCCTTGGGTTTCTTCCGTGTAGGGTTTCCGTTTTTAGCTTATTTACCGGCTCTATTATATGAGGTGATATAAGCGGAATATCATCATTGATATTTGCCAAAACTTTTAAAGCATTCAAAAGACAGGCTGACGGAGCTCCCAGAAGTTCAGATCTTCTTCCTGTTACTATCCTACCGTCCTCAAGCTCTATTGAAAATGCCGATTCCTTACTGCTTTCAGCCTTCTTTTCAGCAGCTGAAACCACTCTTCTTTCATCTTTACTGACATTTAACTGGGTCATTAAAAGCTCTATTTTTGATATAACCGAATGATCTACCTTACCCAATTTATAATCACACAAAGCATTGTAATATCTTCTTATAACCTCATCCTGACTTGCCAAACCGGCTTGTTCATCATCTATAATACAATTTCCCGCCATATTTACACCCATATCGGTAGGTGACTTATACGGACACTCACCCATTATCTTCATGAACATGGCCTGAAGTACCGGAAAGGCTTCAACATCTCTGTTATAATTTACAGTTGTTTCCCCATATGCTTCAAGGTGGAAGGGATCTATCATATTTACATCATTTAAGTCAGCTGTAGCCGCTTCATAAGCAACATTAACCGGATGCTTAAGTGGAAGATTCCAAATCGGGAAGGTTTCAAATTTGGCATAGCCTGACCTTATACCGTTCTTGTAGTCCATATACATTTGAGACATACAGGTTGAAAGCTTACCGGAACCGGGTCCCGGAGCTGTGACAACAACAAGGGGTCTACTGGTTTTTATATATTCATTTTTCCCGAATCCCTCATCACTCACTATATGGGGAATATTTCCCGGATAACCTTCTATTATATAAGATAAAAATGTAGGTATTTCCTTACTTTCCAAGTATTCTTTAAACTTTATAGCCGAATGCTGTTGGGAAAATTGAGTAATCACTACCGATCCCACATAAAGTCCCACATGGCTGAAAGAGTCAATAAGTCTTAAAACTTCACTGTCATAACTTATTTCAAGGTCTCCTCTAAGCTTGTTGCTCTCAATATCATTTGCATTTACAACTATTACAATTTCCGCCATATCCTTAAGTTTTAAAAGCATTTGAAGCTTGCTGTCAGGTTTAAATCCGGGCAAAACCCTTGATGCATGAGCATCATCAAAAAGCTTTCCTCCGAATTCAAGGTAAAGTTTATTATCAAATTGGCTTATCCTCTCAAGAATATGCTCAGATTGTGTTTTCAAATATTTCTCATTATCGAAAGCTGTTTTTTTCATCTTATCCCCTTTAAACAAATAAATATAAACTTAGAGCCATCACTATCATACCTGCTATCATACTGTAAATTGCTAAATGGTGCTGACCGTATTCTTCTGCCGACGGCAAAAGTTCATCAAGAGAAATAAACACCATTATACCTGCAACCATTGCAAAAACTATACCCATTAAGGCATCATTTATGAAAGGCAGAAGGATAAAATATCCTACCAAGGCTCCTACCGGTTCCGCCAAACCGGATATGAAAGAATAAATAAATGCCTTTTTCTTTGATCCCGTTGAAAAATATATCGGTACAGAAACCGCTATACCTTCCGGAATATTATGAATAGCTATAGCGATTGCAATAGGTATGGCTATCTTCGGGGACTGCAAGGCTGATATGAAAGTCGCCAAACCTTCAGGAAAATTATGAATAGCCAAAGATAAGGCTGTCATAAGTCCCATTCTGAAAAGGTGATGTGATTTCTTTGCCTCTTCCCTAAGTCTAATTTGCTCAATATGATGGTTTTTTTCACTTTCATCCTGCATTTCCTCAACGCTGTGAAGCTCATGAGGATTTTCACTTTCCGGTATAAGCTTGTCAATCAAGGCTATTAAAAACATTCCTCCGAAAAAAGCAATAATTGTAACCAAACTTCCAAGCTTTTCACCATAAAATTCAAACAGGTTACCTCTTGCCTTATCCAAGATTTCAACAAAAGATACATAGATCATAACCCCAGCAGAAAATCCAAGGCTTACGGATAAAAATCTCGGACTGGATTTCTTTGAAAAAAAAGCTATACAGGAGCCCACACCTGTTGAAAGACCCGCAAAAAGAGTCAGCAAAAAAGCAAATAAAACATTTCTCATATATCCCTTCTCCCCTCATTAACCGAAATATTATAACACAATATGATTTTTTCGTCTAATATTTCCCTAACAAGAAAGATCGGGCAAAAATCCCCGATCCCCCTAAATCACTATACTATCCTATTTACAAGGCTTCCAAGACCCTCTATAGATACTTCCAAACAGTCTCCAGTATGAAGCCAAACCCTATCTTCTTCCTTACTTCCCTGAATAATTCCTTCAGGAGTTCCGGTAAATATAAGGTCACCCGGTTTTAGGGTAAACATCTTTGAAACATAAGAAACTATATCCCTATAATCAAATATCATATTTTCAGTATTGTTATTTTGAACCAAAAATCCGTTTCTTCTCATTTGAACCTGAAGCTTTTTGGCATCAATCCCATCATTTAAACTTATGTAGGGTCCGACCGGACCTGTCTTGTCGGCGGATTTACCTATCAACCATTGACTGGTCAAAAACTGTAAATCCCTAAGTGTCAAATCATTTCCTATGGTAAAACCGAAAACGTAATCGTCAACTTCTTCTTTGAGTATATCCTTGCCTTCCTTACCTATAATCAAAACCAGTTCCGCCTCATAATCAAAATTTTTGCCGTAAGTAGGGCAAGCTATGTCTTCATTATGAGCTGCCAAAACATTTTTCATCTTGGAAAAAATAATGGGACACTTGGGAATCTCTATCCCTTCAATCTCTCCGACATGCTTTAAATAATTAAATCCCACACAAAGTATCTTTTCCGGATCTTCAACTACAGGAAGATAACTTATTTCATCTTCATTTATAAAAATATGACTATTATCTATTTTTCCAAATAAATCTTTAATATCTCTTACAGAATATTTTCTCAAAAGTTCCATCATGGAGCCTACATTTTCATCCACTAAAGAATTTATATCTACTATTCCTTTTTCAGTTTTCAATCCGAGAAATTTGTTACCCTTATATAAAAAATTTACCAATTTCATTATTTCCTCCAAATATTGACCTCTCCTTAATTTTAACCGCTTAAAATTGTTAGGTCAATTTGTTTTGTCCCTATCCAAAAAACACCCGTCCTCATGAGAATAAATAATACCTACAGCCTGCATATAGGAATAAATAATGGTTGTTCCCACAAATTTCATTCCTCTTTTTTTCAAATCTTTTGAAACCCTATCCGATAAATTTGATGATGTAAGCCCTTTTTCATAAATCACCTTATTTTGGGTAAATTTCCAAATATAATTGCTGAAAGAACCAAATTCTTCCTGTATTTTTCTAAATATTTTTGCGTTGTTAACTGCAGCCTCTATCTTTAACCGATTTCTCACTATTTTTTCATTAACCATCAAAGACTGAATTTTCTCAATATCATATAGACTAATTTTCTCAACGTCAAAATCATCAAAAGCTTCCCTAAAACCCTGCCATTTATTTAAAATACATTCCCAAGAAAGCCCGGCCTGAAAAGACTCCAAGAGCAGCATTTCAAAAAGTTTTTTATCTTCGTAAACAGGAACTCCCCACTGTGTATCGTGATATTCTATATATCTTTCATTTTTTGGATTTGCCCATTCACACCTGTTTTTTCCATCTTTCCATTTCATATTTAACTCTCCGAATCAGTCATAGTTCTATAAAAAAAGACCGCCATATACTTGCAGCCTTTTATTTTAATTCAAAATATCACTATTTTCTATCAAATTTTCAAAATCTAAACCGCATAAACACCTTATTCTAAGCCCCTGTTAAAAGCCTCCCTAACATTTACAACCTTTGAAATCCTATCTATTACTGAGACCGAAAGAAAGGCATAAACCGGAACGGAAACAGCCTGCTTTATAAGGGCATTTAAAGCCAAGTACCAAAAACTGTAC
>JAEXBH010000204.1 GCA_023394215.1 Bacillota bacterium
CGCTAAGGCTACTATAGGCGGTTTTGCAGCTGCACCTGCTATTGAAGGTGTAAGCATGAGCCAATCCCTATTTGATGCTATTAACTCCGTGGCAAGCGGAGAAATGACTGTTCAAGAATGGCAAGCAGGCGTAGTTGAAACAGTTAAAAAGATAAATGAAGCTAAAAAAGCTCAATAATACTGAGAAGATTGAGGGGCAGCGTAGCTGTCCCTTTATTTTTAATGGAGGAAATTTGGGACAATCTCGTAAATGGCGATAAATCCCTATTAAGGAGTCAGGATGAAAAACAGCAGACATAAAAACAGGTTTATTTTCTTTGGACTTTTCCCGGCTTTTATCTTGTATTTTATTTTTATGATATATCCTACTATAAATGTTTTTATTGAAAGTTTATATAAGACCGGGGGGCTTTCAGGTAAAAAAACTTTTGTAGGTATAAACAATTTTAAACTTTTATTATCCGATAAAAATTTTTTGAGAGCCTTTCAGAATACTGTATTTTTGATAGTTATAGTTACAGTTTTTACCATGTTTTTAGCAATTTTTTTCGCCTCTGTATTATCAAGAGAAAGGTTTAGGGGGCAAAATTTTTTCAGGATAGTATTTTATATACCGAATATCCTGTCCATAGCGGTAATAGCTTCAATTTTTGCAGCTGTTTACGGTATGGATGACGGACTTATAAACGGTTTGGGTAAAATCATAAGCGGGCAGGCTTTTCAAAACATTCCGTTTTTAGGAGACAGACAATTGGTTGTTTATTCTATAGCCTTTGCTATGCTTTGGCAGGCCATAGGCTATTATATGGTAATGTATATGTCCAGTATGGCTCAGATACCCGAGCAGCTTTATGAAGCATCAAAACTTGACGGAGCTGGAAAGATAAGGCAATTTTTTGACATTACTCTGCCTTTATCCTGGGAAACGGTAAGGACAACATTGACTTTTTACGTCATTTCAAATATAAATATAGCCTTTCAAATTGTTAAGGCGCTTACAAATGGAGGACCCAACGGAGCCAGTGCAACGCTTTTAAATTATCAGTATGATCAGGCATATACAAATTCAAGCTTTGGCTACGGACTTGCCATAGGCGTTGTGGTTTTCCTGTTCTCATTCATCTTATCGGCAATAGTCCATAAAGCTACGGAAAGAGATATTATACAGTATTAGGGGGAAATATGGAAAAAAGTAATAAATTATTTAAAATTTTTATATTTATTTGCCTAAGTTTATTTGCTCTTTCAATTCTTTTGCCGGTATCTTGGGTTTTTATGGCATCAATAAAGGAAAATTCTGAATTTTATGGAAGTCCTTGGGCGCTTCCGGCGGGGGTTTATTTGAAAAATTTTCTTGAAGCTTGGAAAGAGGCAAAGATGGGAGCCTATTTATTAAATTCTGTCATAGTGACATCCTTGGCCCTTGTTTTGCTTTTGATTATAGCCCTTCCGGCTTCTTATATACTTGCCAGGATGGAGTTTAAAGGTAAGAGATTTCTTAAAAGTTTTATGAAAGCGGGTTTGTTTATAAACCTTTCTTATATAGTAATACCGATCTATCTTATGCTGAATGATTGGAACAAGACTTTGAGCAATCCGAAGTCAATTTTCGGATTTTTGAAATTAAGTCAGGGATTTTTTACAAACAACAGATTTATCTTAGCCCTTATTTATGCGGCTACGGCAATACCTTTTACAATTTATTTGTTGACTAATTTTTTTAGCTCCATATCAAAATCTTATGAGGAAGCGGCTTATATAGACGGGGCAGGATATTTTAGGACTATGGTGGATGTAATTATACCTATGGCAAAGCCTGCCGTAATTACGGTTATACTTTTTAACTTTTTATTTTTCTGGAATGAATATATTTTGGCACTTACCATAATGCCGGATCCAAATATGAGAACTTTGCCTGTGGGGCTTATAAATCTGCAACAGGCTGCAAGAGGGGCTGCCAACTACGGTAGGTTATATGCGGGTTTGGTACTTGTAATGTTGCCCACAATAATTTTGTATATAATGGTACAAAAGCAATTAACTCAAGGAATGATGGTTGGAGGAGACAAGGGATGATAAAGGAATATAAAAAATCAAAAACAAGAGGAAGACTTACTCTTCCAAGTGAAGAAAATTTTTATGATGAAACGGTGGAGATGATTGAAAGGTTGGTAGCCGATTCTATCAGAAATTCAGACGGTACAACCCTTCCGGAAGATATAAAGGATATTGAAGGAGTGGATATATACACAAACTTTTTCCCTGCAAGAGGGCACAATGAGTTTGCTGCAGGCGTTCCCTTTGAATGGTCTCGTTACTATTTGATGAGTGATTTTGTAACCGCAACAAGCGATACTACCAAGATATTTTTTGCAGAGGATTATTATAAGGAACAAATCGAACCGGACTATGACTATGACCCTAAAAAATGGTGGGAAGTCATAGATAGGACAAGCGGCAAGGTAGTAGATCCCAAGAACTGGGAAGTAAACAGGGAAGAAAATTCTGTTACTATAAAAACAGAACCTTTTCATGAATATACTGTTACATTTTTGGCTTATGGGGTGTGGGATCCTGTTCATATGTATAATTTTATTACAAATGATTGGAAGGATGTTCCCAAGGATATTCCTTACGATGTAAGATACCCTAAATCATCAGCTTATGTTGAAGAGTGTCTGGAAGATTGGCTAAAGGAAAATCCGAAAACCGATGTGGTAAGATTTACTACATTTTTCTACCAATTTTCCTTGATTTTTAATAAAAAAGGGCTTGAAAAGCATGTAGATTGGTTCGGTTATACAAATTCGGTTTCGCCCGAAGCCCTTATAGCTTTTGAAAAAGAGAAGGGATATAGATTAAGACCCGAGGATATAGTTGATCAGGGTTATTATAATTCAACATTCAGGATTCCTTCAAAGGAATTTTTGGACTATATAGATTTTCAATCAAAGTTTGTAGCTCAAAAGGCTAAGAAATTGGTTGACCTATGTCATAAATACGGGAAAAAAGCTATTATGTTTTTGGGAGACCATTGGGTAGGTACCGAGCCTTACGGTAAATATTTCAAGTCCATAGGGCTTGACGGTGTAGTAGGAAGTGTCGGTGACGGCGTTACTTTAAGGCTGATTTCTGATATAGATGTACCAATGACAGAGGGAAGATTTTTACCATACTTTTTTCCTGATACCTTTTTTGAAGGCAACGACCCTTCTATAGAAGCGAGAGACAATTGGGTGAAGGCGAGAAGGGCCCTTTTGAGGATGCCTCTTGACAGGATCGGTTATGGAGGTTATTTATCTCTTGCCTATAAATTCCCTAAGTTTGTTGATTATATACAGAAGGTTGCCGATGAATATAGGGATATATATGACGTAGTAGCCAAAGGCAAGCCTCTTTCAAAAGCGAGAGTTGCAATTTTAAATAGCTGGGGTAGTATGAGGACCTGGGCTCCTTATATAGTTGCACATGGAAAATGGTATAAACTTTCATATTCCTATATAGGAATAATGGAAGCTCTTTCAGGTATGGATGTAGACGTAAAATTTATCAATTTTGACGATGTAAAAGCAGGAAAATGCGAAGATTTCGATGTGATTATAAATGCGGGGGACGCCTATACGGCTTTTTCCGGAGGCTATCATTTTTCAGATCCCGAAATAATTTCCAAACTTAGGAAGTTTGTTTATAATGGGGGAGGATTTATAGGTATAGGTCAACCTTCCGCTTATCAGGCTAACGGAAGATATTTCCAACTTGCGGACGTTTTAGGGCTTGATCAGGAAATAGGCTATTCACAAAGCAATAACAAATATTTTACGGAAGTGACGGAAAACCACTTTATCACTGAAGATTTATCTGAAGATTTAGACTTTGGAGAATCAACTCACAATGTCTATGCC
>JAEXBH010000050.1 GCA_023394215.1 Bacillota bacterium
GCCCATATAGGAGAGGTCCAAGCCTCAGTTTGGCCGGAAAGTGTCATAAGTAAATGTCAAGAACAAGGCATTATCCTGCTTTAAAGAATAAATTTCAAATTTTTATTGGGTTGGCAAAACCAACCCAACTTTTTATTTTAAAATAAGTTACATTCATCACTTATTCTTTATAGCATTAGATTTATCCTATAGCTTTTATTTAAACTTTTAAACTAAAAAATTGAGGCGGCTTTCACCACCTCAATATATATTATATAGTCTTTATTTGCCCATAGATTCTAAAATAGAATTTGCCAAAGCTTCCAATTCGCTTTCCTTATCAGGTAGCAATGAAGATGCCATTGAAAGTCTCTCATTTAAGATTTCCATATCCTTTAGATTTTCATCTATAAACTTCTGCATCAAGTCCCCTGATTTAACTGCCCAGGATCCGTTTTCAATCAAAGCAACTTTACGCTTTTGAACGTTTAACAATCTCATATGTTCTAAGTAATCAAGCATTTGAGGATAAATGTTCAAGTTGTAAGTTACTGATGCCAACACAAGATGTGATAATCTGAAAGATTCTGAAATCAAATGAGATACATGAGTAGTTGATACGTCATATACATATACATTTGTCATACCCTTTTCGCACAACTTGCTTGCCAAACATTGAGCAGCTGCTTCAGTGTTTCCATACATAGAAGCATAAACTATCATTACGCCCTCTTCTTCCGGCTCATATCTTGACCATTTATCATACTTATCAATAAACCATAACAGGTTATTTCTCCATACCGGACCGTGTAGAGGACAGATTATCTTAATCTTATCCAAAACTGTAGATGCCTTCTTTAGCAATAATTGAATATGAGGACCATATTTCCCTACAATATTTGTCAAATATCTTCTTGCATCATCAAGCCATTCATGTTCAAAATCAACATCATCGTTAAACATCTTCCCGTCCAAAGCACCGAAAGTACCGAAAGCATCAGCTGAGAACAATACCCCGTCAGTAAGATCAAGTGTAACCATAGCTTCAGGCCAATGAACCATAGGCGCTTCCACAAAGGTAACTGTATGTTTACCGAATGTTTGACTATCCCCTTCCTTAACTTGGATAAGTTCATGTGAATCCACATCAAAACCGAATTGTCTCATTATCATAAAAGACTTTTCAGTAGATATGACTTTACACTTAGGATATCTCAATAAAACTTCTTCAACGCTGGCACCATGATCAGGTTCCATATGATTAATTACAAGATAATCCAAAGGTCTGCCATTTAAAAGATACTCTATATTTTCTATAAGCTGTCTGCAAGCTGACCAGTCGACAGTATCAAACAAAACGGTCTTTTCATCCAATAGAAGGTAAGCGTTGTATGAAACTCCCCTTGGTATAGGATGAATATTTTCAAACAGGTGAAGCCTGTGATCATTGGCACCTACCCAATATATATCATCTGTTATATTTCTTACACAATGCATATTATTTCTCCTCTCTTCAATACTAAACTTCGATAAAGTGTGACTTTTCTTCTGAACATTCAGGACATACCCAATCTTCAGGCAAATCCTTGAATAAAGTTCCTTCAGCAATTTCAGCATCTTCATCTCCAAGTTCCGGTACATATTCATAGCCACAACCGTTACATACATATCTTGGTCCTATCGGTGTAGGCTTTGGAGGAGTCGGTCTTTTCATTTTAACCATTTCCGGTGCAGGAGCCTTTTCCCCGGTACCTAAAGCTTCGGCCAACAAAGGTAAAACTTCCTTAAGATCTCCAACTATACCGTAATCACAGTTTTTGAAAATAGGAGCACTACCATTTTTGTTTATGGCAACTATAGTGCTTGCATCCTTAATCCCCTTTAAGTGTTGCTTAGCACCTGAAATACCGCAAGCTATATATAGGTTTCCGGTAAATTTTTGTCCTGACATACCGACATATCTATTTAGAGGAAGCAACTTCATAGTTTCAGCTACCGGTCTTGATGAACCTATTGCAGCACCTGCAGCCTTTGCAAGATTTTCTACAAGTTTAACATTTTCCTTACTTCCTATACCCTTACCCACAGACACCACTCTTTCCGCAGAATCTATAGGAGTATTTATATCTATACCCACGCTAAAATCATAGCCGTCTTTCTTCAAAGCTTGTACTAAAGCTTCAACCTTAGCTTTTGTATCTCCTTCAGTAAAAATCATATTCTTTCTGATCCCTGTAACCGGAGCTACTTTTTTCACCTTACTTGGACCTGCTTGACTTGTTGACTTAGCCAATTTACCAAGCAAATGAGAAGCTATTACCACTCTTTGAATTTCATTTGTACCCTCATAAATTGTAGTAATTCTGGCATCACGATATGCTCTTTCAACTTCCATACCCTTTAAAAAGCCTGAACCTCCAAATACTTGAAGGGCATCACTCGCCACTTCCAAAGCTATATCTGAAGCGTACATTTTTGCCATAGCTGATTCCATAGCATAACTTTCATGTTTTTCCTTTAATTCAGCTGCTGAATACACAAGAAATCTTGCTGCCCTTATCTTTGTAGCCATATCAGCCAACTTAAATGATATACCTTGGTTAACTGCTATAGGACTGCCGAACTGGATTCTTTCCTTAGAATATTCAAGTGCCTTTTCAAAAGCCCCTTGAGCAATACCCAAAGCTTGAGCCGCTATACCTATTCTACCGCCGTCAAGTGTAGCCATGGCAATCTTAAAACCTTGTCCTTCTTTTCCCAACAAGTTTTCTTTAGGTACCTTAACATTATTAAAAATTAATTCAGCAGTTGATGAAGACCTGATACCCAATTTATCATAATGGTCTCCGAATTCAAAACCTTCCCAGCCCTTTTCAACTATAAAGGCTGAAATTCCCCTGGTTCCTATATCTGGCGTAGTCACTGCAAATACTATGTATACGTCAGCTTTTGGAGCATTAGTAATAAATATTTTTCCACCGTTCAATAAGTAATAATCTCCCTTATCAACAGCTGTTGTTTCCGTACCGCCGGCATCTGAACCCGCATTTTCTTCTGTCAAGCCGAATGCCCCAATTTTTTCGCCCTTACAAAGCGGTACTAAATATTTTTTCTTTTGCTCTTCATTACCAAACTCTGCAATAGGATAAGATCCCAAAGACACATGGGCAGAAAGTATAACACCTGCTCCTCCGTCTACTCTTGACAATTCTTCAACCGCTATCGCATAGCTTGTTACATCAAGTCCTGCACCACCATATTCCTTAGCGTATGGGATCCCCATAAATCCCAACTTGCCCAATTTCTTAATAGCTTCATCAGGAAACTGATTTTCCTGATCCAACATAAAAGCTATAGGTGCAATCTCTTCTTCGGCGAAAGTCCTAATCTTTGCACGAAGATCTTCATGATTTTTTGTAGTCTTAAATAACATACAATTCCCCCTCCTTATAAATTTCGTAAGATTACTCTTAACATATCTACAATACCAAGGGTGGAAAACCTTGTCAATATTATTCATAAAAATTTTCTCATATATTTTTAAATAGATTTATTAAAAATTTATCTTTTGATAAAATCAAGCTTTTTAAGGGGTCTTATTGTTAATTATTTTTAATATTTTATTTTTTTTGTTCATATTTGTTTTTTACATTAGTGTAAAATAAGCAATTTTTCTCGCCCTGATTTGATACTTTTTATTAAATTTGAAAGCAAATTAAAAAGGATCGAAGCTTATTTGCTCCAATCCCCTATTTTTACATTCACAAAATTAAATATATCTTATTTCACTGCATTTCCGGCTATATTTAAAGCTTCCCATGTACTTGCAAATGCGGGTGAATACTGAAAATCCATAAACCCGAGTTGATCAAGTGTAAGCCCTGAAAATACCGCAACAGTCAAGGCGTTAAGTCTTTCTACCGCCCCATCTTTGCCAAATATCTGACCTCCAAGGATTTTCCTGTTCGACTTATCATACACAAGCTTTATAGCCATCTTACTTTGTCCCGGCAAATAGTCTGAATGATTGTTTGCTTCAACTAACTTAGCCCCTACATCATAACCCAATTCACGAGCCTTCCTTTCAGTCAAACCTGTCTTGCCAGCTCCGTACTCACCTATTTTTATGGAAGATGATGAAAGAGCTCCTATATACGCTCTCTGCTTATCTGAAACTATATTTTCTCCGACAATTCTTCCCATTTTATTTGCATATGTCGCCATAGGAGCGTAATAATTCGGTTCCAATATATTATAAACACCGGCACAATCTCCTGCAGCATACACGTCTTTAATCGATGTCCTTCCGTATTCATCTATCTTTATGGCCCCATTTGCAAGTTTTTCAAACCTCGGATCATCAAATATTAAAG
>JAEXBH010000057.1 GCA_023394215.1 Bacillota bacterium
CTATAAGATAAAGCATTTCGTTTATCTCAACTCCCTTTTCAGTTCCTCCGGTCATGGCATCTATCAAAAGCGGAAAGGGCACCCTGTCACCCAAAAAGCTTGTTTCCGTGCTGATTTCATCCATCGAGATTTCCGGAAGCGAGTTATGATCTATATAAATATCACCAAATAAAGGATCTCCTTTAAAGGAACTGATCAGTGTGTTATCTATAAACAGATCTCTTCTCTTGTTCATATAATCACTCTCCGTCTTCTAATTTTTAAATTCGTTAAATATAGCCTCTAAATCCTTAACGCTTTGGCTTCCTATATAATCCTTAACATTTTCTCCCTTGGCTACTATCAAAGCCGGAACTGACGGTTGTGATAAAGCGGCTGCAACCTGACTTCTTTCAGTCTTATTCATGTCATCTACCGGCATAAAGTATATATGATTGATTTTAGCAGTTTGAGTCGCCTTGGCAAGACTTTCCAACAATTCCCTGCAAAATCCGCAATCCTTCTTAACAATTAACAATATATAATTATTTTTCTGTAATCTCAGGTCTTTAAATTCATTTATATCTATGATATCAACCTTTAAATCCTGTCCCAATTCCACCTTATAATTATTTTTCACATAAGTTCTTACAGTGTCGGTATCAAGCCCGTCCATAGGCAAATTTGCCTTTCCCTTAGCTCCACAGCCTGTTAAAACCAATATGACAACCATCAAAAATGCAAATAATTTTTTCATATCTCACCTCATATAGCTATAGGTATATTATATTTTTTATCATCCGGATTGTAATCTATAAGTTTAAAATCATCAATCGTGAAATCCTCAAAATTCTTAACCTCGGGGTTTATCCACAAACTCGGTCCCTTTTTACTGTCATCGGCTTCCAAAAGTTCTTTAACTATATCCGTATGCTTATCATAAATATGAAGATTTTGGATAAAATGAGTCATCTTTCCGGCTTTGAACCCTGTAACTTGAGCAATCATCCTCATCAAAACATAATACTGAAAAGCGTTTATACAACCGGGTCCCGCAGCCGCTAAAAAGTCGCCGCTTCTTTGAATCAAGGTCATATTAAGCCTGTCCTCGGTTACCGTCCAAAGTGTCATAAAAGCACATGGAATAAGGGTCATATCGGCAAGGTCATCCACATCATAAAGGGATATGATGAGCCTTCTGTTTAAAGGATTTACCCTCAACTGGCTTATAAGTCTGTCAACCTGATCAATTTCCTCTCCGGTTTCGGGAGACTTAAATTTTTTAGCAAGCTGGTAGCCATAAGCCTTTCCAAGATTGCCTTCTTCATTTCTCCAACTGTCCCAGTAATTAACCTTATAAAGCTCCTTAAGCCTGTTTACATCGTTACACTTATCCTTATAAATCCACAAAAGCTCTTTTATAGCCGTCTTCCAGGCAATCTTTCTTAAATTTATTATGGGTACTTCATCGACGTCATACTCTACAAATTGTTGATTAAGATAGGTTGTATATGCAGTTTGGGTATTTTGATTTTCATCAATCCAAACAGGCCTTACACTCGCTATCTTGGACTCTTTTTCCTTATAGCCCTCATCTAATATCAAGGTCGCTTTTTCCTTAAAAAGCCTGTCAACCCTACTCATTTTTTCCCCCTTGAGAAAGTTCCAATTTTTTTGTCTGATCCTCTCTTATAAGAGCATCCATCATTTCTTCTATATCGCCGTTAAGGAAGTCTTCCAATTGATAGATTGTCATATTTATCCTATGGTCTGTTACTCTGCCCTGCGGGAAATTATAAGTTCTTATTTTTTCGGACCTGTCTCCCGTACCTACCTGGGTCTTTCTATCCGCCGACAGCTCCTTTTGCTGCTCTTCCAGTTTAAGGTCATAAAGTCTTGCTAAAAGCACTCTCATAGCCTTTTCCTTATTTTTATGTTGGGATTTTTCATCCTGACAGCTTACCACAAGCCCCGTTGGAAGATGGGTAATTCTTACCGCCGAATCCGTAGTATTTACGTGCTGTCCGCCAGCTCCCGATGAACGATAATAGTCTATACGAAGCTCCGTAGATTCATCTATTTGAACATCAACCTCTTCGGCCTCAGGCAAAACTGCAACTGTAGCGGTTGATGTATGAATTCTACCTGACGACTCCGTTTGAGGCACTCTTTGAACCCTATGAACTCCGGATTCATACTTCAGCTTTGAATAAGCTCCCTCTCCCCTTATCATAAATACAGCTTCCTTAATACCTCCAACCCCTTGATCGGAGAAATCAATTTCCTCGGTCTTGTAACCTTGTTTATCTGCATACATATGGTACATTCTGTAAAGCTCTCCGGCAAAAAGTCCCGCTTCATCACCGCCGGCTCCGGCTCTTATTTCCACAAATACATCCTTGTGATCGTTAGGATCCTTAGGCAATAGGAGAATTTTTATCTCTTCGCTTAAGCTTACAATTTTTTCTTCATTTTCTTCTATCTCAAGTCTAAGCATCTCTTCCATTTCCTTATCATTAAGGTCTTGAAGCATATGCTTATCTTCAGCTATAGTATTTTCTGCAAGCTCATATTCATTATATTTTTGTACAAGATTTCTAAGCCCTGCGTACTCTCTGTTAACTTCCTGCCATTTTGACATATCAGCCAGAAGCTCGGGACTCGCAAGCCTTTCCTCCAGCTCGTAAAAATAATCTCTGGTCTTTTTTAATTTATCAAACATATTTTCCTCACTCAATATTCGCTACTACTATTCTATCAATTTTATTATAATCCTGAAATACTTTAACATTACAAAATCCGTTAGCCGCCAACAGATCAGCTACTATCTGTCCCTGATCATAGCCTATTTCAAGATAAACTCTACCCCCGGCATTTAAATATAGGGGGGCTGAACTTGCGAATTTTTCATAAAATTCATAACCTTTATATCCTCCCAAAAGGGCCTTTTTAGGTTCATAAAACAAGGCTTTATCCAAGTTATCATAGTCTTTCTGACTTATATAAGGAGGATTTGAAACGATTATATCGAACTTTTCTCCTATATTTTCAAACATATCGGACTTTATAAATTTAACTCTTGCCTTCAATCTATCGGCATTACTTTTTGCAACATATAGGGCTTCTTCAGAAATATCGGAAGCAAAGATCTCAAAGTTTCCTCCGCTCTCCAAGCCCAAGCTCACACCTATGGCACCGCTTCCTGTTCCCATATCCAAAATCTTCTTTTTCCCGGTCACATCTTTCAAAATTTTCTCAACCAAAAGCTCGGTTTCCGGTCTCGGTATAAGGACATGGGGATTTACCTCAAAGTCATATCCGTAAAAATTCCATCTTCCTATAGCATATTGTAAGGGATAATCATCTTTTTCAAGTTTAACTTGTATTTCTAAAAATTTTTCCACATCTTCCTTACTGAGAGTTTCATCAGCCAAGGTAAAAAGCTGAGCAAAATTTACATTTTTTATATATGATAAAACTATCCTTGCTTCTTTATATCCGGAATCTTCCAAAAGCTCTCTTATCTTCATATCCTACCAAATATCATCCTCTTCATTTTCGGGAATAACCATTTTCAAAGCCTCTATTGCAACTTCTATCATATCATCGGTAGGCTCCTTAACGGTACCTATTTTTTGTATAAACATACCCGGTACTGCTAAAGCCTTAGCTAAAGCCGAATCCGACCTACCTGTCCACCTGTTAAGTTCATAGGTAATCCCTACAAGACATGGCAATATCAATATCCTTGTAACAAATCTTAAAAGCGGATCCGGCCAACCGAAAAGTGCTAAAACTAATGATGATATGATAACCATATTAAACATAAAGCTCGTCCCGCACCTTGGATGAAGCCTTGAATTTTTTCTTACATTTTCAACCGTCAATTCTTCGCCGAACTCATAGGTCGCTATAGTCTTATGCTCAGCTCCGTGGTACATAAAAACCCTTTTTATATCCTTTATCTGACCTATCACAACTATATATGCCAGAAAAAAGATGACTCTGACCAAACCCTCTATAAGGTTTAAAATAAAATTTGAATCTATATAGTTTCTAAAAAGATTGGCAAGCATTGTAGGCAGAAAGAAAAAAGCAAATACAAAGGCTCCCAACATAAGGGCTCCACTTACTGTAATAAAGGCCTTCTCCAAAAGCTCCCCAAACTTAGTCTTTTTCTTTTCTTCTTCCTCTTCTTCAAAAAAACTCGTAGAGTAATCTATAGCCTTGGTTCCCATTTTTAAAGAATCCGCTAAGGCTCCTATACCCCTAAAAAACGGCAAATCAAAAATCTTATATTTACTTGATAAGGATGATAACTCCATATACTTGCTCTCAAGTGTCCCATCCTTCTTTCTTACCACAACCGATGTCGCATGAGGGCCC
>JAEXBH010000077.1 GCA_023394215.1 Bacillota bacterium
GTGCTCGGAATAGTAAGCACTGTCATACCGAAATTGATTATACCTATAATAAGCCCGCCTATAACAACTCCGAAAATGTGTCCCTTACCTCCCGAAAAGCTTGTTCCACCTATGATTGTAGCTGCTATTGCATAAGTTTCAAAACCTGTTGCAGCCCCCGGTTCGGCAGCTCCTACACGACCAAGAAGTACAACACCGGCTATACCGGCACATATGCCGGCTATCATAAATACCAATACCGTATGTTTACTTACATCTATCCCTGAATACCAAGCCGACTCCGGATTTCCTCCTATAGCATATATATTTCTTCCCGCCTTGGTCTTCATTGAGAAGAACCAAAGAACTAAGGCTACAAAAAGAGCTATTATAAATGTTATAGGCATACCTAAAATCCTAAGGCTCATAAACTTGATAAAATCATCAGGGAAACCGAATGTTGACCTTGACCCCGATGCTACAAGTATTATTCCTCTAAATATGGATTGAGTTCCTAAAGTGATTATAAAAGGATGAAGTTTAGTTTTAACAACCAAAAATCCGTTTATAAATCCAAGTACAAGTGCAAATAAAATTCCAAGCACTATTGCAAGCGGCACTGACATACCGGCTACCATCATCTTGGCTACCAAGAGCCCTGTAAGGGCAGCTACCGATCCGACGGACAATTCGATACCGGCTATCAAAATAGCAAAAAATTCACCAAGTGCCAAAAGTATATTTACTGATGACTGGGTAAGTATTTGTCCCAAGCCCCCGATAGAAAATATGGCGGACGGCTTAAGTGCCCCCAATATTATCATAAGTATTAAAAATATTCCCAAAGTTCCGAATCTTTGCCACATCTGGCTAAAAGATAATTTTTTTCCTTTATTTTCCATTTCTCCTCCTATTCGCCGGTTGCGGCCCTTACTAATTTTTCTTCATCGGCTTCCTTAACCGGGAATGTTGCCACAATTTTTCCTTCTCTAAAAACATTTATAGTATCACTCACAGCCAAAAGCTCCGGAAGCTCACTTGACACAACCAAAACAGCCTTGCCTTCATCTGCAAGTTTTCTCATAAGTTCGTAAATTTCACTCTTACTTCCTACATCTATACCCTTGGTAGGTTCATCAAAAATAATAACTTCCGAGTTTGCTGCCAACCACTTACCGAGAATTACCTTTTGTTGATTTCCGCCTGATAATTCTGTAATATTTTGATCTATATTTGCAAGCATCACTTTAAGACTTTTAGATTGCTCCAAGGCCATATCTTTTTCTTTAATATTGCTTACAAGACCAAGCAAACCGCCTCCCTTTGACTCCTTCAAAAACGGTACTATAGATATATTTCTCTTTATATCAAAATTATTCATAAAGCCGGTTTCTCTTCTGTTTTCCGTAACCATTGCAAAGCCGTTCTTTATAGCCTGATAAGGATTGGAATTCACAACCCTTTGCCCATTCTTATAAATTTCCCCGCTCTTTATAGGTTCAGCTCCAAATATTGAGCTCATAAGTTCGCTCCTCCCGGACCCGACAAGTCCGGAAAAGCCTACAATCTCTCCTCTCCTAAGCTTAAAACTTACATCTATGGCCTTATTATCTTTTCTGCTTAAATTTTTAACCTCTAAAAGGACTTCTTCCTTATCAAAATCAATATCTTTTTCATTATGATAAGTTGACTTTATCTCTCTTCCAACCATCATCCTTACAAGATCGTCCTCGGTAACATCGGATACATTTTTAGTATCTATATAGGTACCGTCTTTAAGCACAGTCACTCTATCGCCTATAGTCATTATTTCATTAAGTTTATGGGATATATAAACTATTCCCTTGCCCTGTGCCTTAAGAATTTCCACTATCTTAAATAAATGCTCTATTTCAAGATTGGTTAGTGATGATGTGGGTTCATCCATAATTATGACATCCGCCTTTGAAATCAAGGCTTTAGCTATTTCAACCTGTTGCTTTTCAGGTATACTTATATCCTCAACCATGGTATCCAGGTCTCTGTTGATACCTATCATCTTGACTATACCTTCAGCATTTCTTCTCATCTCTTCAAAATCCACCACAGATAAGCCGAAACGCTTTTTTGTAGGAAGCTTTCCTATATAAAGGTTTTCCAATATAGACAAAGAATTTACTACACTAAGCTCCTGGTAGATTATACTTATCCCTGAATTATATGAATCCTCAGGACTAAGTTTATCAAACTCCTTACCTTTAACTATGATTTTCCCCGAAGTCGGCTGATAAACGCCGCTCAAAATTTTCATCAGGGTAGACTTACCCGCTCCGTTTTCCCCAAGGAGAACATGAACCTCTCCCGGCATTATATCAAAAGATACATTTTTTAAAGCTACAACTCCCGGGAATTCTTTTCTTACATTTTCCATTCTTACTAATGGTTGCATTTTCCCTCCTACTTGCCCGTAGAGGCTCTTCTTATAAGCTCAACCGGCACAATTACTTCCTTATTTAATACTTTTACATCATTCATCAACTTATATAAAAGACTTGCGGCACTCTTCCCAAGCTCTTCAGTATCCTGTTTAATTGTGGATATTGACGGATAAGAATACTTTGATATCGAAACATTATCATAACCTATAACCCTTATGTCCTCCGGCACCTTAAGCCCCCTTCTCTGCAAAACATGTATAGCACTGAGTGCCATTATATCATTTGAAGCAAAGATACCGTCACAGGAATCCTTATCCAAAAATACTTCCAAGTCCTTTCTTGTATCCTCATAAGTCGGATAAGAATTTACCGCCCTTATGCTGACCTCTATTCCTTGAGATTTTATGGCTTCAACAAAGCCGAGCTCTCTTTGAATAATCGGCATGGTCAAATTTGAATCTTTCAAAAACAATATATTTTTACAACCCGCTCTCAAAAGTTCTTTTGCCGCCAATCTGCCCCCCTCTTCATTGTCGGAAATAACTAAATAATCCGAGTTAGGAAGGGCTCTGTCAACATAAACAACCGGCATAGGATAATCCTTGATATTTGTACGCCTCTTTTGACTTGGCAAAAATACCAAACCGTCGATTTTCTTGTTTACCATATCATCCAGCAAAATATTTTCCGAATCCGGATTTTCATTGCTGTCCAAGATTAAAACCGAGTAACCCTTTTCGATAAAATAAAGATCAACAACTCTGGCAATCAAAGAAAAATATTCATTTGTAATATCCGGCACCAAAATAGCAACCGTCTTTGTAATGTTGGTTCTCAAAGCCTTGGCGTTTTGATCTACCCTATAGCCTAATCTGTCAATAACCTGTTTGACCTTTAGGGCTGTATCTCCCGAATATCCTCCACTTTCATTTAAAACCCTTGAGACTGTAG
>JAEXBH010000082.1 GCA_023394215.1 Bacillota bacterium
GGTAATAACAGGTATGAGCGGGAGCGGCAAAACTTCGGTAATGAATTATTTTCAAGATAACGGTTACTATTGTATGGATAATGTTCCCCCTCAACTAATTAAAGATTTTCTTTTTTTACTGGAAAAATCAAATATAGATTATGAAAAAATTGCAGTGGCTATAGATATAAGGGGGGCGGCTTTTTTTGCAGATATTAGTGAAAGTATAGAGCAAATCAGGCTTTCTAAGCATGATTTGAAAGTTTTGTTTGTAGATGCGGATGATGAAACCCTGATAAAGCGTTACAAGCAAAATCGTAGACCTCACCCTATACAAGGTACGACTATAGAAAAAGCTATAGTAAAAGAACGTAAATTTTTGGATGAGATTAGAAACTTATCGGACTATTATTTGAATACCACAAATTTAAATTTACAAAAGCTTAAAACGTCTTTGGATGAAATGTTTGAAACGTCGGATAAATTTCAGATAAAAATAATAAGTTTCGGATTTAAAAATGGAATTT
The DNA here is from genome assembly GCA_023394215.1 of Bacillota bacterium. Taxonomy (GTDB): domain Bacteria; phylum Bacillota; class Clostridia; order Tissierellales; family Peptoniphilaceae; genus JAUMWX01. The sequence goes on from JAEXBH010000082.1 coordinate 507, forward strand.
TAAGAGAGGCTGACTGGGTATTAGATGCGAGATTTTTGGAAAACCCCTTTTATGTTGATTCTCTTAGGGATAAATCCGGGCTTGATCCGCAAGTTAGAGATTTTGTTTTGAATAATGATCTTAGCCCAAAGTTTTTGGACAAATTGACGGATATGGTGGATTATTTGGAAGAGGCTTATAGGAAACAAGGGAAGAATTCCCTTGTTATAGGGATAGGATGCACTGGCGGAAAGCATAGGTCCGTAGCTTTATCGGAAGCACTTTGCAGCAAGCTTTCGGAAAAATATTTTGTATCAATATTTCATAGGGAAAGAGATTTGTGGTAAAATAGGGATTATTATTTGTAATCATTAAGGAGGTGGTTGTATGAAAGAACATAGCGCCGGCGGAGTAGTTATTTTGGATGGTAAAATTTTGGTGCTGAAAAAATATTATGGCGATTGGGTTCTTCCTAAGGGAAAAATAGAAATTGATGAGACTACGGCAACCACTGCTATAAGGGAAGTAGGAGAGGAAACGGGGGTTAGGGCCAAGATAATAAAGAAGATAGGCTTTGCCAAATACACCTATCAAAATCAGGATGACCAAACCGTTCATAAAAGAGTGGACTATTATTTGATGGATTTTGTTGAAGGAGAATTGATTCCTCAGAAAGAAGAAGGATTTTCTACGGCCGTATTTCTTGAATACAACAAGGTCGTGGATATACTAAAACATGATTCTGAAAAAAATATGGTTATAAATGCAATGAAATTTTATAAAAACAGGAAGTTGAAATGACCTTTTCAAACCAAGTGAAAAATGAGATATCAAAGGGGAAGATAAATTCCAAATTAGAGGCTTTATTGGAATTCTCGGCTATTTTAAAAACTAATGCCAGTATTTCCATAAGAAATGCCCTTGTTTTTAATCAAGAAAAATTTTCTAAATCTCTTACTGAAACAAAATCTAACGGATTGTCAATAAATATAAGTTTTACCAGTGAAAATGAAAATGTTGCAAAAAGAATATATAAATTGATAAATTTTCTATACGATTATGAGGCGGGTTTATCTTATGTTGAAAATAACAATATAATGAAAAACGGATTATATACGGTTATTGTTGAAGATGAGAACCTTGTAAACAGGATGCTTGAAGAGTCGGGTATAGATTTGTATGGGAACTATATAGTAAGCAAGGAAGTTTTGCTTTCGAGGATGAAGAGCCTAAAGCTAAGAAGTGATGATGACGGCAAAATTGCCTTTTTAAGAGGGGCCTTTTTAGGTGCGGGAAGCGTGGTGGACCCTAAGAAAAACTATCATCTTGAGATAGTGACCGGAAATTTTGAAGATGCGGATTTGCTTAGGGATATATTGGCTGATTTCTATATAGAAAGCTTGATAAACGAAAGAAAATCTAAGTATGTTGTATATATAAAAAATTCTGAAGTTATTTCTGATTTCATAGCTATATTGGGGGCGAATAAAGCCATGCTGGAGCTTGAAAATACAAAAGCCATGAAAGAACTCAGAAATAATATAAACAGACAGGTAAATTGTGATACTGCGAATATCAATAAAACTATATCTACGGCCGGAAAGCAACTTGAAGATATAGAAATGATAGAGAATGCCAGAATAGCCTTGCCTGAAGGGATAAAAGAGATAATGGAAATGAGAAAGAGATATCCGGAATATTCCCTTAAGCAGCTTGGAGAAGTTTTTGAACCCCCTATATCTAAATCCGGAGTTGCACACAGGATGAAAAAAATAGCGGATTTAGCAAAGGGTTTGAAAAGCGGACGGGGCAAACAATAGAATTTAACGGCTATATAATTTTGTTAAAATTATTAGTCTTATGCTGATAAAAAGTAAAATCTGTCGGGCGGGTCGATAAGGCTAACCGACAGATTTTTTTATTTGTATCTAATTTGCGTTTTGGGTTAAATTTTGTATTAAACTGCCCTGTATTTGCTTTAATTTTATTCTATCGGGGAGGACTAATTTTATTTAATAAATAAATTTAACATTTAAAAGCTGAGAAATTAGCCGTTTAAAGATTATTTTCTATTTTAAAAACCATGAAAGTTTGTTATCCCTTTACCGATTATTGGCTATTTGATATCATCATTCTGCAAAACTATTTATAAGGAGGAGTTAATGAAAAATTTAAAAACAAAAGTTATAGCTTTGCTGTTGGCATTTGTTATGGTTTTTTCTCTTGCGGCTTGTGGGGGGAATTCAACTAAAAAAGATGCTGATAAAAAGGAAGGGGAAGCAAAAGTTACAGGTACATACGAAGGAAGTGCCAAGGGGTACGCAGGAGATGTTGTAGCTAAGCTTACACTTAAGGACGGAAAGATAGAAAAGATTGAAGTGAAGGCTGAAAAAGAAACACCTACTATAGGTGGAGCTGCCATAGAAAAGTTGGTGGCAAATATTATATCAGCTCAATCTACTCAAATAGACGGTATTTCAGGCGCAACCCTATCTTCAAATGGTTTGAAGGAAGCGGTTGATAAGGCTCTTACAGCTGCCGGTATAGATCCTAAGTCATTGGTAGCTAAAACTGCAGAAGTTGCCAAAGAAGATAAGACTGTTGAGGCTGAGGTTGTAGTAATAGGAGCGGGCGGAGCAGGTATGACATCCGCTATAAACTTGGCTGAAAAGGGAGTTAAGGTTCTTGTTTTAGAAAAGGCTGCAACAGCAGGCGGAAATACTTCAAGAGCTACAGGCGGTATAAATGCGGCTGAAACTCATTATCAAAAAGAACAAAAGATAGAAGACAGCGTTGAAGTTTTCATAAAAGATACCATGAAGGGTGGACATGACAAGAATGACCCTGAATTGGTAAAAATTTTAGCTCAAAATTCTGCTAAGGCGATTGATTGGTTGGATACAATTGATGCAAAAATGCCGAGTATAAAGTTTGCCGGCGGAGCAACAAATATGAGATCTCACAGGCCTTTAAATGCTGAAGGAAAAGTTATACCTGTAGGGACTTTCTTGGTTGAAAAGTTGATGAATAAAGTTAAAGACCTTGGTATAGAAGTTATGTATAATGCACAAGTTAAAGAAGTGCTTATGAAAGATGGTAAGGTTTCAGGTGTAGTTGCGGAAACTGAAGGTGGAAAATTAACAGTTAATGCAAAAGCTGTAGTAGTTGCTACAGGAGGTTTCGGAGGTAATTCTCAACTTATAGAATCCTTAAGACCTGATTTAAAAGGTTATGTTTCAACTAATGCCCCAAGTATTACAGGGGATGCTGTAGAATTTTTGAAGTCCGTAAATGCTCAATTTATAGATATGGATCAAATACAAATACATCCTACAGTTATTCAAAAGGACGGATATTTGATTTCTGAAAGTTTAAGAGGAGACGGAGCAATCCTTTTAAATAAGGCCGGTAAGAGATTTATAAATGAATTACTTACAAGAGATGTTGTTTCAGCAGGTATAAATAAGGAAGAAGGCTCATTTGCTTGGTTGTTGGTAGACCAAAAGATGTTTGATGCTTCAAAGGTAGTACAAGGCTACGTTGAAAAAGCTTATATGGAAAAGGCGGAAGATCAAGCTGCTTTGGCTAAACTTTTAGGAGTTGACGAAGCTGTAATAAAAGAAACATTAAGCAAGTGGACAGCGGCTGTAAAGGCTCAAAAGGATGAAGAATTCGGAAGAGAAGGCTTAAATGATACAGAATATGATTTAGCGGAAGGTCCATATTATGTTGCCAAGATATCTCCGGGAATTCATCATACAATGGGTGGTGTAAAGATAAATACAAATGCTGAAGTTTTAGACAAGGATAATAAAGTAATACCGGGTCTATATGCAGCAGGAGAAGTAACAGGAGGAGTACATGGCGGTAACCGTCTTGGCGGAAATGCTGTTACTGATGTAGTTGTATTCGGAAGATTAAGTGCTGAATCGGTATTAAAATATTTAGGAAAATAATTTATTTAATAAAGATCGGATAGTTTCATATCCGGTCTTTATTCCTTTTAAAAGGCTAATATTAGGGATTTTTAGGAGATTATGACCTGAATAAAAAAAGTCTTGACATAAAGAGTAAAGGGATGTAATATATAAGAAGTCACTCGGTAAGAAACGAGTCGGAAGTTAAGGCTTAAATAAAAAAATGAAAAAAAGACTTGACAAGATAAGTTTTGAGTGATATAGTAATAAAGTCGCTGATGAAGCGGCGAAGAACCTAAACAAATAAATAACGTTAATAACTTTGAGAAAATAATTTCAAAACAAATCGAGCT
>JAEXBH010000100.1 GCA_023394215.1 Bacillota bacterium
AAGTATTTCACCTGTTTTGGTATTCATAACAACTGCTGCTCCCGACTGAACATTCGGAGCATATATACCCCTTGCTTTACCGTAATAGCTGTAGTAAGGTCTTCCCTCTTTACCCGCCGTAATAAGATCTATAAGTATATCCTCTGTAGCCTTTTGCAAATCCTTATCAATCGTAGTATAAAGATTATTTCCGGGTACTGACGGCGTTTCTTCAATAGTTTCAGTGGTTTCCCCCATTACATTGGTATATACAAGCTTACTTCCCTTAGAGCCTCTAAGCGTATCTTCAAAGCTTTCTTCCAAACCGGACTTACCTACTATATCGTTTCTGTCATATTTTTTATATTGTACATATTCTTCTATTTCAGAACTTTCCGATATTCTTCCCAAATAACCGAGCACATGAGAGGCCAAGTTATCGTTAGGATAGTATCTGTTCGGTTGGACAACAACCTCGAATCCCATACTCTTAGGTATGGTTTCTTCTATCTCTACCAGGGAATTTTGATTTATATTTTTTGCCAAGGTTATTGGAGCATAGGCCCTGTAACCCTGATTTGCCATATTGTTATAAATAGAGATAACTCCGAAAATCTCATAGTCATCATGTCCTTCAAGACTGTACTTTTCTTTATATATCTTAAATAGGTCCCTTGCACTCGTATTTTCTTTTGCATCGTTTCTTGCAAGCAAATCTTCCTTATCCTTAACATAAGAATACTGCCATGAGGACTTGTATATACGAGGGTATATACCAGTATTTATCAAACTTTGCTCAGCTATTTGAACGATTTTTTCATTTAAAATAAAGTCTTCCAAAAGCTTATTTTCCTTAGCAAGCTTAATCAGTTTATCTACAGCCAATTCATCGGTATTGGTATTTTTTTCATATTTAATTGCAACTTTATTTGAATTGTCTATCTTTTCAACTACTATCTCAGGTTTAATCCCCTTAGCTTCAAGCTGTTTCAAAAGTATATCTGCAGGTATAACCCTTTTATTATCACCATCTTCCGCCGAAGTTTCCAAAAGCTCCTTCAAGCTGTTATCTATTACCAAATTTACAAAATCATCCTTAGGGTTGGTGTTTATGTTTATCTTATTTGAAAGTCTTGATAAATAAGCTTTTTGCTCTATATACCTAAGGTCATAAACATATACAAGATCTGTAAGTTCTATATTTGCCTGTAAATTTTTCTTTTTGATAATGTCATAAACAAGCTTCCTGCTCAATGGGTGATTTATTAAATAATAAAGCAAACTTTTATCGTCTTTTATATTCTTTAATAAATACTCCTTAGCTGAAGTATTTTCATCTATAAGACCTTCTTCCAAAAGCTGTTTATAGGCACTGTTTTTATCAAATTCCACCTGCCCCGTTTTTGAAAGCTTCATAGGAAAATTCTTTCCTCTTATCTGTAAATAATCTATTATCCTGTTAACAGGATAAAAAACCGTACTTTTATCAGGCGAAATTTTCACAGATGAAGATATAATCTCTTCTATTAGCTTATTGTCTTGTATAATTTTTACTATTTTATCGGAAGGACTTTCCTTATCTGAAAAATATGCCGAATCATTAGCATATTTAAACTCATACATGCCGAAAAAATAATCTTCCAGATAATTTACCCCATCCGATTCCAAGGTGTGAACAAGATTAAGTAAAACATTATTTTGCTCCGGTCTTTTTATTTCATAAAATCTGTCCGTATATACATTAAGATTATAAATAGGCTTGTTGCCAGCTAAAACCTCTCCATCTCTATCAAGAATATTTCCTCTGGCAGCATAGGTATCTATCTGTTTCATCCTTTGATTATCACCTAAATTCCTGTAATAATCCCCTTTTATTATTGTTAAATCAAATAACTTATAAGCTAAAATTAAGAAGCATATAACTAATATTGTGTTGATAAAATTAAGTCTTCTATTTTTCATTATTGCTCCTATAAATAATACTGCTTAGATTTCCTATGCCTTATCCTATTATCAATAAAATAAAAGGCTGTAAAAATTATTGCCGATAAAATCAACTCTACAAAAATCGGTCCAAGAAAATAATTTTTTAAGCTGGTAACTGAAAATGATGTTCTTGCTATCATTCTCAAAGAACTCACAAAAATAAAATTAAACAAAACTGATAAGATCAACATAAGTAGCCCTAAAGAGAAATCATTCTTTTTGTATTCATTTCTCTTAAAAGAGTAAAAACTTATTAAGTAATAGCTCAAAGCACTGATTCCAAGTACACTTGTAAAGTTTATGTCCCTTATAAGCCCCAAAAGTATAGCGAAATAAGTGATATTTTCATTTTTCGCCCTCATAGACAATATAATCAATAAAGGGATTGAAACACTTACAGTTACGCCAAAAATTAAATATTTAGGCAAAACTACAAGGTCCATTATCATGCTAAATATAAATAGCAGGATTATTTTTATACTATTCATTGTTAACTCCCGTATTTCCAACTACAAAAACGTTATATATCTTCTTAAAATTTACAGGACTCTTTATCTTTACAAGTTTTTGAATTTTATCATCAGTATCTTTAACTTCTGTAACCTGTCCTATATAAATTCCTTTCGCATAAACTCCGCCAATGCCGGATGTATATATGCTG
>JAEXBH010000102.1 GCA_023394215.1 Bacillota bacterium
GCTTTCCTTCCTTATCCTTAACTGTTGAATTCAAGCATAGGAAGCTCTTTCCGCCCTTAGACATACCGGCTGCCAAAACATAATCCAATTGACCGCCTGTTGAGCTGAATTGCTTAAATCCTATTGATTCCGAACCTACTTGTCCATAAAGGTCCACCATTAAGCAGGAATTGATGGACATAAAATTATCATGGTCACTGGCAAGCTTAGGATCATTTACATAATTTATAGGAACAACCTCACACTTGCCCTCTCCTACAAAGTCATAAACCTCCTTACTGCCGAAACCGAAACCTGCCATTATCCTCTTATTTACTACGCCCTTCTTAGCTAAATAAACCAAAGAATCTGTCAGCATCTCAGTATGAACCCCTATATCCTTCTTATCTTCCAAACCGTATGCAACGGCATTGGCTATGCCGCCCAATCCTACCTGTAAAACCGCTCCGTCAGGAATAAGCGGAAGTATGTAGGAAGCTATAGTCTTGTCAACCTCTCTTACAGGCGGTTGAATCAATTCATATAGTTCATGGTCATCTCTGACAAAGGCGTCAACCTTGTCTACATGTATCCTATGTTTTAAGCCTACAACCTTAGGTTGGTGCTTGTTAACACTCAAAATTATCTTTTCCGCATATTCTGCCACTTCTCCACCCCAAGATGCTCCTTGAGGTCCGAAATATACATAACCCTCTTCATCAACCTCAGAACATTCCTGTATAAGCACATTAACCTTATAGTAATCTCTAAGAGGGATATCACTCCTTGAGAAATTTACTGAATTGAAACTAACATTTCCCAAACTTTCATACTTTCTCTCAACACCTCCGGCAAATATGGAAGAGAAATTAACCCTGCCTATATATTCACTTGAGGTCATACACTTCACAGGTTTAGCAAGCAAAGCTGTTACAATTCTTACATCTTCCAGCTCTTGATACCTGTCACTGATAGCATCCAATAAAGGATACGGAGCACAGGAAAACCATCCACCCCAAATCCTATCTCCGGATTTTATCAATTTAGCAGCATCTTCAATAGACATCATTTTAGCATTTAATTTTTCTTTAAAATCCATAATACATACTCCTATCTACCTTTAAATTCTGCAGCTCTCTTTTCCATAAATGAAGAAATGCCTTCTTTGAAGTCATCCGTCTTTGAACATTCTACCTGTCCCTTGGCCTCTACCTTACCGAAGTCTCTATAATGCTTAAATACCGCTTCGTAAATCAAAGCCTTGCTGTTAGCATAGGATACCAAAGGTCCTCCGGCTAACTTTTTCACCAATTTATGGGTTTCCTCCTTCAAGTCCTTAAGCTCAACTACCTTATAAAATAGGCCCAAATCAAAACCTTCTTGAGCAAGCAAAGGGCGACCTGTCAATATTAAGTCCATGGTTTTATGCCAACCTATGTCCTTGGCAAGCAAAAAAGCTCCCCCGGTATCAGGTATCAACCCGATATTTACAAAGGCTTGGATAAATTTAACCTCGCTTGAAACTAAAACCAAGTCACAAGATAAAGCTAAATTACAACCCGCTCCGGCAACAGCTCCGGAACACGCCGCAACTACTGGTTTAGGTAACTTCCTTATTGTATCCGAGATATCAAAAACTCTTTCAACAAGCTTAAAATCGCCTATGTCGTCTTTTTTAACCTTATCATAGAAATAAGCTATGTCTCCGCCTGCACTGAAACACTTTTCACTTCCCGTGATTAATACTACTTTAACTTCATCGCTCTTACACTTTTCAAGGCAATATTCCAATTCATCAGCCATAGATTCATCAATGGCATTGAAGTTTTTAATATAGTTTAACTGAATATTGGCAACTCCTTCTTCAACCTTGAAAATAATCTTCTTTAGTTCCATTTCCTACCTCCTTTTCTTAAAATACAGACCTACTTTTATAAAGATAGTTAAGTAAAAAACTTAACTTCTTATTAATATTATATACCCATAAAATATAAATTAAAAGATAAAAAAACGTTTTCTTTACTTAATTTCAATATTTAAAACCACAAATTCCATAAAATTCCCTTTAAAAATCAATATTCTACGTAGATTTTATAAGATTTCCACAATTGAAGGAAAGAATTACCTAAACATTTTGATATCGATATCAAAAAAAATGCTCCTTTGATGACTAAACACCAAAAAGAGCATTGCCTACTATTTATTAAAATATTCAAAAAGCTTATTGGCCATAAACTCATGTCCTTTCTCATTCAAATGAATACCGTCGGAACAAATACAATCCCTGCCTATAAAATCCTTTACATCCAGGAAATCACAGTTGTGACTTTCTGCAATCCCCTTATAAATTTCACCTAATTCCTCCGCCTTTCTTGCAGAAAGCTCGGAAAATTCTATCCATTCAAGGCTTGGATAGATTATCGGAGGGGCTATCAACAAAATCTTAACCTCCATACCCTTCCTGGCAAGAGTTTCTCTTGTTTTTAAAAGAAGCTCATCAAGCCCATAGCCTATCTCATAAGCCCCTACATGATACCTGTCCTTTGTATCATTTGTCCCCAACATTATAATCATATAATCGAGTGGATTGTGACTCACCAGACATGGATAAATATATTCAATAGCATTTACTCCCGGCTCTATGTAATCCGAAAATGCTGTAGTCCTCCCATTCATCCCCTCTTCTATAACTGTAAATTTCCCTGTAAGTTTTTTTGATAAAAGTCCGGTCCATCTGACGGTTGACGGAAATCTTCCGCCTCGTTCTCCATCGTAGCCCCAAGTATTGGAGTCACCGAAACATAGAATCCTCTTTTCCATATACATCTTATATAGACTCTAAAGCCTATCCTCCTTTTTAAGAAATTTCCTAACCTCCTCAATTATCGGCACCATGGTAAGGGCTACAAAGCCCCCTGCAAAACCATTGTTATATAAATTTAAGCCCCCGTGCAAAACACCAACACCGGATACAATCGCCACATGCACAAGCCCCGCAAACATACCTGCTATAAATCCGTATCGACCTGCTATCGGAGCAAGATTGCTTGCAAATAAAACCGTAACCATCGATCCTACACTATGGGGTTCATAAACATTTATCTCATAAGCTATAATAGCCCCGATAAGAACCGGAATAACATTTCTCACATGCTTACCGGCGGCTCCGAATCCAAATATGGTAAAAATTCCGCCAAGTATAGGTCCATTTAAAGGTTGCTTATCGATGATAACAAAACTCGTGTAAAATATTCCCAACAGACCCATATTAATAAGGGTAGCTCCTAAACCGTACTCTTCTATAAAATTACTCGGGGCCCTTCCAGAACTTTTAACAAGACTTTTAAAATCTCCAAACTTTGACTTATCCAAGTGAATTCCCCATAAAAGGCTTCCTATAAAAAACATATATACAAGTACAATTATCCTTATGTTCTGGTCCATATTTACCATGGTTACGCTTTTTACCTCCAAAGCGAAAGATTTTAAAATCCCCTGTATAAAAAGCCCTATTATACCGCATGTAAATCCTATATTATATAGGGTATAACCCTGGTGGAAGGAAGAAAAAGTTCTTCCTAAAACAGGTAATATAAATCCTATAAAAATTCCTACTATATATGAAAGTATAAAACCTTGAACTATGGGAAGTCCCATTCCGAAACAAAGATAACTTACAACGGGACCCAGGGCGGCTCCAAAAAATTTATACTTTATAAAATGATCGGGGGATTCCTTATGAAGCCTGTAATATATTGTAACCCCCCAGGAAATTGGCAAGGAATTAAAAAGATTCTTGCCGAATAAAGAAAAACCGAACAAAGTAAATATAGATGCTATCATAAGACTGTCAAAAACTATTCCGGCTCCCCACATAAACAAAAGGGCGGCAAGCATAACTATAGATGCATTTAAAAAGGTTGCCCCTATTCCACCGAGCTCAATATAATCCGTTAAAAGTTGCCCCGGCGAAGTAAGTATTGCCATATAACCCTTATAAACTCTGTCTATAGGCTCAACAATAAGTGAAAACAAAAGAATGCTTCCTGCAAAAATAAACAGCAAGCCATATATATGCTTATTTTTTACCTTGCTTTTTTTATCTATCATATAAACCCCTGTAAATAATTATTAAATATAATATAACATAAGCAAGTTTAGCTAACAAGACAATCGTATTCCACAATAGCTATAAAAACATTTAAACTTACAAAACGACTGCAATTGTAACTATGATTGCCAAGCAAGAAATTTTTAAATCTTTATCTACGAATTTTTTAAGCTTTTATAATATTTATTACTTATTACATAATAAATATATTATCTATTTCATTGCCTATTACGTAATTAATTATTATAATAAATTAGATAAAGAGTTAATTAATTTATATAACGACATTAAAGGCAAATTAAAATGAAAAAGAAGCAAATTATATATGATGTAATTTTTTCTATTTTGGCACTTATTGCCATTGTTATTACTATTTTAGATATATTAAACAAAATTGATTTGGACAACAACTATACATTATATTCTATAGATCAATTCATTTTATACATTTTTATAATAGATTATTTTGGTAGATTAATATTTTCTAAAAATAAAAAAGAATTTTTTAAAAATAATATACCCGATTTAATTTCTATCATCCCTTTTCATTCAATATTTAAGATTTTTAGAATCACTAAACTGCTAAGAATTACAAAGTTAACCAGATTGACTAAGTTAACTAAATTATTTAGATTTATCGGAATATCCGGAAGATTATATAAATACACAAAAAGATTCTTAAAGAAAAACGGATTAATTTATGTTTTAGGATTTAATATAATATTAATTTTTTTAGGTGCTATCGCCATGACTATTTTAGAAAATTATAAATTTGAAGATGCTATATGGTGGGCATTTGTTACAGCTACAACAGTTGGGTATGGAGATATTTCCCCTACTTCTTTAACCGGAAGAATATTGGCCGGATTATTAATGATTGTTGGTATAGGTTCTATAGGTATGCTTACAGGTTCAATCGCTACATTTTTCTTATCAGAAAATAATAATTTAAATAATGATAATCCAATTTCTGAATTAATTAATAAATCTACAGATTTAACAGAATACGAAAAACAAGAATTAATAAATTATAGTAGCTACCTAATTAATAAAAGAAAAAATTAGAAGAGAGATATAAAAAAGAAAATATTAAAAAGATTATTATATAAATTGTAAGCTACTTGCATGTTATTTGTATGCTACCTACAAAAAATCACAGCAAATCACAGAAAATCATATAAAAAAACCGTTGAAATATAGTCATTTCAACGGTTTTAAATGCTAATTAACTTGATATGGTAATATAGCGATTTGTCTTGCTCTCTTTATGTTAAGAGTAACTTCCCTTTGGTGAGCAGCACAAGTGCCGGTCATTCTTCTTGGAAGTATTTTTCCTCTTTCGCTTATAAAAGGCTTCATTGAAGCTGCATCTTTATAATCGATCTTTTTGTTTTTATCTTTACAAAAAGCACATACTTTTTTTCTTGGTCTAAACCTTCTATTTTGCATGTTTTCCTCCTAATTTTTAGAAAGGAATCCTTCCGTCGTCAGAAGTAGGATCAAAATCCGGGCTGAAGCTGAAGTCGTCATCAAAAGGATCTGCGGAAGATTCTCCCATAGGAGCTGCCGCTTGTCCTGATGCCATACCTCCGTCCTTCCAATCCAAGAACTCAACGTTTGATGCGACTATATCAGTCGTATAAACCCTCTTGCCCTCTTGGTCCATATAAGAACCTGTTTGGATACGGCCGGAAACTATAACTCTCTTACCCTTTCCGGTAAATCTGCCTACATTCTCAGCCAATTTTCCCCAAGCCACTATCTGTATAAAGTCTGCTGTCGGCTGATTCTTAGATTCCATTTCCATTTTCATTTCCCTGGATAATTGCTTATCCACTGCAATAGTAAACCTTGCTACGGCTCTACTGGCTCCGGTTTGTAAATATCTTATATCCGGATCCCTTGTAAGTCGTCCCATTAGTACTACATTATTCATAAATCCTCCTTATATCTTAGGACTCTTTAACAACAACTAAGTATCTAATAATTTGGTCAACAAGTTGAGCTCTTCTTTGAACTTCTTTAACAACTGCCGGATCCGCTTCAAAATTAACTAAATAATAATGACCTTCTTTGATATAGTTAATTTCATAAGCCAATTTTCTTTGTCCCCAGTCATCTACCTGGCCAACTGTACCGTTAGCATTGATAGCTTCGTAAAGTCTTTCAAGAACGCCTTTTCTCAAGTCTTCTTCTAAATTAGGCTTGAAAACTACAACCATTTCATAGTTTCTCATGCTTTCACCTCCCTTTGGATTTCACTCCGCTTTTTAACGGAGTAGAGATTTACCAACTAAGTATATCAGGGAAATACCTTTAAATCAAGCTTTTTACTTTGTTTTGCTAAAACCCCAAGTTTCTATATACTATATTATACCAATAAATAATCAAATAAACTCTCATATTTGTTAAATTTGGGTAATATTATATAATAAATACATTACAGAGAAAGGAAATATTATGATTAACTACAAATTAATTGAAGAAAAATACCTGGAATCCGAACAGGCCGATGCCAAGGTATTTGAACATATAAAAACCAAAGCTAAAGTATTTGTTTTAAAAAACAATGATGATAACAAGGTGTTTGCCATATCTTTCAGGACGCCTCCAAAAGACTCTTCCGGGGAATGTCACATAATAGAACACTGTGTTTTAAACGGTTCAAAAAAATACAGAACCAAAGAACCCTTTATGGATATGGTAAAGGGCTCACTACAAACATTTTTAAATGCTATGACCGGATCCGATAGAACCTACTATCCCATAGGCTCAAGAAACACAAAAGATTTCGAAAATCTTATGGACCTATATCTTGATGCAGTTTTCAATCCCAGAATGAAAGAACTTGACTATATATTTAAACAGGAAGGCTGGAGATATCACATAAATGAAAATGGTAAACTTGAATATAGGGGTGTGGTCTACAATGAAATGAAAGGAGCCCTGTCATCTGCCGAGGATCAAATAGAAGAAGATATAGCTTGGAATCTGTTTCCTGACAGCCCCTACAGTTTAAACTCCGGCGGAGATCCCTATGAAATTCCCAAACTTTCATATGATGCTCTGATAAACTACTATAATGAATTCTATCATCCTTCAAATTCCTATATTTTTCTGTATGGTGACCTTGATTATGAAAAATATTTGAACTATATAGATGAAAACTATCTTTCATCATATGACTACAGGTATGTAGCCTCCCTGCCAGTATACCAGAAAGCCTTCGACAAAGTTAAAGAGAAAGAAGTTTTCTACAATACTCTTAATCAGTCCGAAGAAAAAGGCTATATATCCTATTCAGCGATAGTAGGTAAAAATACGGATCCCTTGGATAGAATTTTAGGAAATCTTCTTAATTCGGTTCTTATAAACTCCGAAAGTTCCCCATTAAAACAAAAACTGATGGAACTTGATATAATGGAAGATATCATAAATATGTCCTCTTCAAATTTAGAAATAAGTTTCTCCCTGCTTGCCAAAAATATAGACAAAAAAAACAGGGAAATCTTCCTAAAAACTGTTGAAGATACTTTAACTGATATAGTTAAAAACGGGATTAATAAAGATATCATAAAATCAAACCTTAATGACCTTAACTTCTATATAAAGGAGAAGGGCGCCTATCCTACAAAGGGCATTATATACCTTATAAATGCTCTAAATACTTGGATTTATGATAAATCTCCTATTGAAGGGATAGATTTTACTGAAAGTCTTAAATATGTGCAAGAAAACATCGACAAGGGTATTTTTGAAAAATTTATTGAGGAAAGACTTCTAAATAACAACCACAAGGCAATATTAACACACTCTCCGAAATATGGTCTTAATCAGGAAAAAGACAAAACAATAGATAAAAATCTTCAAAACCTTCTATCATCCATGACTGCTGAAGAAAAAAATAAGCTTAGGGAAGAAAATGCGGCAATCGAAGCCTTTCAAAATAGGGAAAACACGAGGGAAGAAAAGGCTACAATCCCCATGCTTAAACTTGAAGATATAAATAAACACATAAAACCTGTAAACAGGGAGATTATTAAAACGGAAAACTATACAATTCTTAAGCATAGACTTGCAACTTCAGGTATTGATTATATAAAATTCATATTCTCCACCGAACATCTGGATAAGGAAGAAATCCTGTATATGAGCCTTTTAGGACAGTTTTTAGGTATGCTTGACAGTGAAAACTATTCCTTCGGAGACCTGGAAAATAAAATTTATATGGAAACGGGCGGCATACACTTTACCCCCAATATCTATATGCACTATCCTTCAAAACAAGTTAAAACAGCCTTCTTCATTTCTACAAAAATATTTTCCGAAAATGTTGAAAAGGCCTTTGAAGTTATTGAGGAGGTTATTTTCCGTTCAAGCTTTGAAAATAAAAAAAGGATTAAGGATTTGTGCCAATTTTTAGCATCAAGACTTGAAATGGGCTTATATGATAACGGTCATGTACTCATGATGAACAGAGCCCTTTCAAATCATATGAAATACTACAAAATCAATGAACTTATAAACGGTATTGATTTTTACTTATTTGTGAAAAGCTTAAACAAGATAGAAATCGAACAGATAATTTACAAGCTTAAAGAGGTATATAAGAAACTTTTCACCAAAAAAAATCTTATTATCAATTTAACTTCGGATTTTAGTAATGAAAGTAAACTTGATTTTCAAATAGCTAAACTTGTCGAAAAATTTGAAAACAAAGATTATGAAAACTTCAATTTTACCTTTGAGCCTACAC
>JAEXBH010000214.1 GCA_023394215.1 Bacillota bacterium
CCGCTTATCATTTCTTCATTATTTTTACTTATGCTTTCAAGAAGTACATCGTGGATTTTACCTACTTCTTTGGCATTTTTTCTATTGAATATAGGATAGATTTCATCAAGCAATTCCTGAAATCTTCTTGATTTAACCTCATCGGGAACCTGATCTTCCCTCTTTGCTGCAGGGGTACCGGGCCTCATAGAATATATAAATGTAAAGGCATTGTCATATTCAACTTCCTTGCAAACTGCTATAGTTTCTTTGTGGTCTTCTTCGGTTTCACCCGGAAAACCTACTATTATATCTGTAGTAATGGTTATATCAGGCATTTTTTCCCTCAATTTTCTTGCAAGATACAGATATCTTTCTTTTGTGTATTTTCTATTCATTTCTTTTAAAACTTTGGATGAACCTGATTGAAGAGGAAGATGGAAATGCTTTGCCAACATATTTATCTTGCTCATTGCATCAATAAGTTCTTCTGAAAGATCATGAGGATTTGAAGTCATAAACCTAAGTATCGGAAGATTTTTAACTTCCCTGTCCAAGGCATATAGAAGTTCAGGGAAGCTGTGTCCTATATCCTTACCATAGGAGTTTACATTTTGTCCAAGTAAGGTAACTTCTTTGTATCCGCTATCTGCCAAGTGTTTAACTTCTCTTATAATGTCTTCCATAGGTCTTGATTCCTCTCTGCCTCTGGCATAAGGAACAACACAATAAGTACAGAAATTATCACAACCGGAATTTATATTTACATAGGCGGAGTAAGAATGATTTCTCCTAAAGCCCTCTGCACTTTCATCCATATATTTATCAATATCTACGACCAATTGTCCCGTTGTTTTATGTAGGGCTATTAGTTGAGGAAGTTTATCAATATTAAGTGTACCGAATATGATACCTACATGGGGATATTTAGCCCTTATAACATCCTTTGCTTCACCAGTTTGCATCATACAACCGCAAACAGCTATTATAAGATCAGGTTTTTCTTTTTTTAGTTTTTTAATGGCTCCAAGGTGTCCAAAAACCTTTAGTTCCGCATTTTCTCGTATTAAACATGTATTGTATACTATAAAATCTGACTCATTCTCATTTTCGGTTTTTTCATATCCTAAAGATTCAAGAATAAAGGCTATTCTTTCAGAGTCATGTTCATTAGCCTGGCAGCCGTAAGTTATTATTTTATATTTCATCTTTTCTCCTTATATAATAAAGTAATTCAACTTATGTTCTATTGTTTTTCAATCGCCTTTTTTCATAGGGATCCTTATTAATAATTATAATACCAATTATAACAAATATTAGGCCTATAATAATAGCCATATTTAAGGATTCTTTCAAAAATATTGCACTTAGGAAGGTTCCAGAAAAAGGTATGAAGAGCCTTAAAAAGCTTATTTGACTTGCCTTGTATTGGGCTAAAATTTGATACCAGATTACAAAAGCGGTAGCCGAAAGTAAAGATGCATAAGCTATTAAAAGAATTGATTTTAAACTGAAGTTAAGGTTTGATTTCATTCCTATATATCCGACCGCTATGAGTATAATAGATCCAAGTATCATTTGCACCATTGTAAGGATAAAAGCTGATATATCTTTTCCGCTTTTTTTTATCAAGATAGTTGAAAATGAACTTATGAGGGCATTTATAAGCATAAAACCTTCCGCTTGCAGTTTAAAGCTGAGGTCAAAGTTTTTGTTTATGTTGGCTATTATTACACCTGCAAGTCCAATAATAACAGCAAATACTTTTCTACCGGACAGTTTATCATCTTTTAACAAAAAATGAGACCATATAACTACAAGAAAGGTTCCGGAAGCCTGTAGTATCGATGATTTCATACCTCCCGTATTTGAAACCCCGATATAGAAAAAATAGTATTGAAGAGTGGTTTGCAGAAAGGCTATCAGGGATAAAAACTTTATATTCGGTCTTATCTGCTTTAGTTCGCTTCTTCTGAAAAAAAGTACTATAAAGAGAAGAATAAGTCCGGAACCCATAAAGCGTATACCTGCTATGAATATTTTAGCGAAATTATCATCCGGTAAAAGTCCGAGACTTGCATTTGTTATTTTAATTACCGGGAAAGCAGATCCCCATAAAAACATGGCAAAAATAGCAAACATATAGGCATATTTTTTGTTTTTAATCAAATTTGTCATAAAACTCCTTATAAACAAAAAAAGAGGAGAGCAAGTCTCCCCTTATAAGTTAATTATTCTTGATCAAAATCAAGTCCGTCAAGTAACTCGCCAAGATTTGAGCCGAAAGCATTTTCTTCTTCAAAGTTTGCACTTTGATTGTTTTGCTTAGGTTCTCTTTCAACTCTTTCTTTTTTAGCCGGTTTTTCAGTAAACTTTTTATTTTCTTTTACAGTTTCAATCGGCTTTAATAGGGCTCTGATACTTAAAGAAATTCTTTGATTTTCAGTGTCGATTTCAAGGATTTTAGTCTCAACTTCTTGTCCAATATTTAATACATCAGATGGTTTTTCTACATGTTCATTGCTTACTTGAGAAACGTGGATTAAACCTTCTACGCCTTCAGGAAGTCTAACAAAAGCACCGAAATCTAAAAGGTTAACTATTTGACCCTTAACAAGATCTCCTACCTTGTTGTTCTTTAAGAATAAATCAAAAGGCTTTTCAGTTAATTGTTTCATACCTAATGATACCCTATTCTTTTCTCTGTTGGCTTTCAAAATCTTAACTTGAACTTCTTGTCCTATTTCAAGAACATCTGAAGGTTTTTCAATTCTGTCCCAAGAAATATCAGATACATGGATTAATCCGTCAACGCCGCCAAGGTCAACAAAAGCACCAAAATCTACCATTCTAACTACTTTTCCTGTAACCACTGCATCTACTACAAGATTTTCCCAAACCTTATCTAACTTTTCAGACAAGATTGCCTTGCTTGAAAGTACTACTCTTTTCTTCTTTTCATCTATGCTAAGAATCTTACAATCTAATTCTTTTCCGACATATTGTTTGAAGTTCTTTACGAAATAAGTTGTAATTTGTGAAGCTGGTACAAAGCCATTGATACCCATAACATTTACTACTAAACCGCCTGTGTTTTCGTCAGTAACTGTAGCTTTTACAGTTTCTGCAGCTTCAAAAGCCTTTAGTAGGTTTTGCCAGTTCTTTAGCCCTTCAACTCTTCTTGTAGACAATGCTACATTACCTTCTCCATCATCCAACTTGATTACAAAAACATCTATTTCTTGTCCTTCATAAAATGCTTTAGTTGGATCAGCAGCTTCATCTTTAGACATTTCGTCTAATTTGATTATACCGTCAGCACGATACTTGATATCTACAAAAACTTCGCTATCTTTTACATTGATAACCTTTCCTTTTACGATATCTTTAGGATAAATCCTAATCATACTGTCTTTTACCTGTTCCATAAATTCTTCGTTACTAAAATTGTCCATTCTGTTGACGTCCTCCTAAATAATCCAGAATATGACACAAAATCATACTCATAGCATTATTTTATATTATTTTTAAAATTTTTGCAAAACTTTTTGTAAATTCAGCCATTTAAATCTTTAATCACATATATCGTAAATAGATTTATATACATCATGGCTTATTTTAGAGGCAACTTCTTTTTTAGGCAAATCCATATATTTATCTATGGAAATCCTTTCTTTAAAAATTACCTTCATTTTTCTGAAAGGTTTATAATTTCCTACTATTTCCGCAGTTAATATATCGGAAGAAGCCTTATAAGCCATAAAACCTATACCGTCTTTAATATTATCTATGGAAACTTCCTTTACCCTTGTTCCCTCAGGAAAAATACCCAAAACTTCTTCATTTTTTAATATGGATATGGAAGTTTTCAAAGCTTTAATATCATTGTTTTTTCTATCTACTGGAAAAGCTCCGAGTTTACGCATAAAAAAGGCCGAAAGTCTATTTTCAAAAAGTTCCTTTTTTGATATAAATCTAATTTTTCTCTTAAAGATAAGAGCTAAAAATACCGGATCCAATATATTTATATGATTTGCACAAATTATAAGTCTTTTGTCATCATAACTTATAGGCGGATTTACAACCTCAAACCTGTAAAGTATCTTAAAAACAGGCCATAAAATTATTTTTAATAAACTATATAACATTTTTTTCCTCAATATATCTGTACATTGTTTCAACAACTTCTTCTACATTCATTTCAGAACTGTCTATGAGTATGGCATCTTCAGCCTGGCGTAATGGAGAAATGGTCCTTGAGCTGTCATAAAGGTCTCTGCGTTTGATATCTTTAAGAACATCTTCATAGGACATTTTACCTTTATCTGATTCATCATATCTTCTCTGAGCCCTAATTTCAGCTGTTGCCGTCAGGAAAAATTTAATATCGGCATTTGTAAGAACATGGGTTCCTATATCTCTGCCGTCTAAAATAATATTTGAATTTTTAGATATTTGCCTTTGTTTTTTTACTAAGTTTTCTCTCACAGATTTATAGCTGGACACCAAAGAAACATTTAAAGTGACCTGACTGTCTCTAATCTCCTTGTTTACATTCTTGCCGTTCAGGTAAAATTCTCCATCTACTATTTTCATATCAATATTTTTTATATGGTTTTCAACAAGTTTTTCATCTTCTATATTTATATTATTTGATAAATAGTAGTAGGTATAAACCCTGTACATGGCCCCGGTGTCAAGATAATTGAAATTCAATTTCTTTGCCAAAGCTTTTGCTACGGTGCTTTTACCCGCACCGGCAGGTCCGTCTATGGCTATTGATTTATATGTCATATTTCCTCCTCGCTGGCACTTAGACCGGCAAGATAACCGGTGGAATATGCCATTTGTAAATTATAGCCCCCTGTAAGGGCATCAATATCTATAATTTCTCCTGTAAAATACAGGTTTTTTACCAATTTGCTTTCCATACTTGAAGACCAGATTTCTTTAACATCCACTCCTCCACTCGTAACAATTGCCCTATTTATATCGTCCAGAGACTTATAAGATAGGGAAAAATTTTTAATGTTGTGTATAAGTTTTTGCCTTTCAGTTTTTGTAATTTGGTTTGCTTTCTTGTATGGATCAAGATTAGCCTCACTTATTATAATAGGTATAAGGGCTTTTATAGTAAGCTTGTCAACGGCATTTATTAGCGATTTATTTGAATTTTCAAGGAAATCTCTTTTGAGTCTATTGTCAAGCTTTTCTTCATCCAAAGCAGGTTTTAAATCCAAGCTAAGTTGAATTTTACCGACAATTCTGTTTAGATA
>JAEXBH010000011.1 GCA_023394215.1 Bacillota bacterium
CTTATAATTTGGGTAGAAGGGTTCAACGGTTAAAACTTCATCACCCGGATTGCATATGGCCATAATGGAGAATATTAACCCCTCACTTGCTCCGTTTGTAATAACTATTTCGTCAAGATCAAAATCCAAACCGTAGTTATGTAAATATAACTGTATAGTTTCAAGGGTTTTTTTTATGCCTCTTGAGGGAGCATATTCAAGAACGCTTAGGTGAAACTCGTTTACAGCCTCTAAAAATTCTTTAGGAGTGGCTATATCCGGTTGCCCTATATTTAGGTGAATTACATTTAAGCCTTTTTCTTTGGCTTTATCTGCAAAAGGAATCAATTTCCTTATAGGGGACTGCTCCATAAATTCTATTCTATCTGAAAATTTCATATCTATCCTCTTTCATTTTTATAAATATTATCTGTAAATTATACTACTTTTATTTGATATAAGGCAAGATAAAAAGAAATTTGACAATAAAAAAGTCGGATTTTTCAATCCGACTTAGTGTAAATTTTTAATTCTAATCTAATAATGAACTATTGAGTGTAAACATCTAAATGGTTACCGTAAGTTCCCGCATCATACACCTTACCCATATAGCCGAAAGGTGTAGGTACCACTGTTCCTTTTGGAAGACTTGAAGCTATTACTATGTAGCCGTCTCCATCGGATACATATCCTGAAGCGTTTACGTGTCTTCCCGGGATGCTCAATCCGCCTCCGGGTAATACGCTTTGAGAATAGTAAGTGTATTTGTATCCGCCCCAATATATAACGCCGTGATATTGTAAGTCACTTAGTGAATATAGGGCAGCACTTGATGTTGCAGCTGATGCAACAGGTCTTTCCTTTGTACCGACTTCAACTACTTGAGTAACAGGGTCGGTAACGGTTTTGCTTACAAGAGTTTTTGTTTTTCCGTTGTTTTTAAATACGTAGGTTTCTTTTCCTGTAACGCCTTCAGTTATTATATTTTCTTCATCAGTATACATTGAAGAATTTTTTCTTGTAACAGTTTCGAAATCTTTTTCTGTAACAACAACTTGTTTTGTACCCACTAAAGTAACTTGGTTTGTTGCAGCTTTTATAACTTTTTCAGATGAAGCTGAATCGGAAACCAACTTGCCGTTTTTAACAATCTTTTTATAGGTAACTTCTTTTTGGCCATCCAATCCCTTAGTGGTAACTTTTGATGTACCATATGCCAAATCGAAACTTTCCTTATTTTCATTTTTGAATGCAATCTTTTCAGTCTTTTTGTAAGTAGATATGTTGTAAAAGTCTACTGTTATTTTATCGCCCTCTGTAATTTCCTTTGTAAGGGATGGGCTCACAACGTCATCCTTATCTACCGACACTTTCTTTTCCTTAAGGAATTCTCCAACATTTGCAGCATAAGTTTTTACATTAAGAACTGTACCTCCGTTTGAGAAGGTAACATTTTTTTGTGTATCAATTTCTATTGCCATGTTGTTGGTAATTTTATCATCTAATGAATGATTTATTCTTGAGTTATTTTCTTGATAAGTGTATCCAACATTTTTTAGAAGCTCAGATATAGAATTTGCATTAGTTTCTAACTGTAATTGATGATTATCAATAGTTAAACTTACTGTTTTAGGCTTTTGAGCTTGGGCCATTGAAGATACTCCTATACTTAGGGCGGCAACTCCAAGTCCTGTCAATAAAGCCTTTTTTAACGAATTATCTATCATACTTCCTCCTTCATTTACAATCAAAATCTTACAATTATTTCTTTTCAAGGTCAAGAATTTTGTAATATTTTAGTAACTTTTTTGACTTTTTTAATAATTATTTAAATAACAAAATTTTGGAAATAAAGATTACATAAGGGTTACAGCTATGTTACGAAAGTGTAAAATAAAATATTACAAAATATTAATAAGTTTCACCTGCTCCCAAAAATCAGGCTAAATCTGTTATAATTAGCTTAGTAATTTTATAATTTCAAGGTTAATTTTCATTTGAGTGGAGGATTGATCTTTGTTGAAATTTATTTGGTGGGGGTAGCTATGTTAATAGTTTTTATAGGCTTAATATTGCTTGCTTTTGGAGCATGGACTTATTTTATTTATAATTTTTTTGCTTACTCGAGGAGGGTAAATGCCAAATTTTTACGTGACAGGATGGAAATGTATGAAAGAGAGGCAGATTCCGGATACAGTAAATTTTATAAATTTGAATATGAATTTGATGGCAAGAGTTATATATGCGAGTCGGTAAACAGCGAATTGAGCGATGTAAAGTATATTGAGGGTGAAAGTTATAAGGTGTGGATTAATCCAAGGAAAAAGAATGTTTGTCTTACGCAGAAATGGACTAATTTGTTGTGGTTTTTGTTTTTCTTTCTTCTTTTTATCTTATTGCTGATAGCTTTCTTTTCAAATTTTCCAATGTAGATTCTTTATAATATTTAAATAAAAAGTTATAATTATACTAACTAAACTATTTTATAGGAGGGATTATGGATATAATAGAAAGATTTAAAAAATATATTGCAGTTGACACCCAATCGGACCCTAAGAGCAGCACCTGTCCAAGTACGGAAAAACAGTTTAATCTTGCAAAGCTTATAGTCGAGGATATGAAGGAAATAGGCATAGAAGATGTAAGGCTTGATAAAAATGCTTATATCTATGGAAAAATAAGTTCCAATACGGATAAAAAAGTTCCGGCTATCGGTTTGATTTCTCATATGGACACATCTCCGGATTTTCCGGGTAAGTGCGTAAATCCTCAAATATTTACCTATCAAGGTGGCGATATAAAATTAAATGATAATCTTTATATGACTGTGGAAGAATTTCCATTTTTAAAAAAGTTGGAAGGTTTGGAGCTTATAACAACTGACGGCACCACTTTACTTGGAGCGGATGATAAGGCGGGAATAGTGGAAATTTTAGATGCCTGCAAGTATATAATAAATCATCCTGAAATAGAACATGGAGATATAATGATAGGCTTTACGCCGGATGAAGAGATCGGTAGGGGAGCGGACCTTTTTGATGTGAAGGGTTTTGGAGCTGACTTTGCATATACAATTGATGGAGGACATCTTGGGGAGTTGGAGTATGAAAATTTCAATGCGGCCTCAGGTGTTTTAAAAATCCACGGTAAAAATGTACATCCGGGGTCGGCAAAAAATATTATGAAAAATGCATTAAGGATAGGTATGGAATTTGAGATGATGCTTCCGCAGGGACAAAAGCCGGAATACACAGAAAATTATGAAGGCTTTATTCATCTTAATGATATGACAGGTTCTGTTGAATATGCTGAAATGATTTATATAATCAGAGATCATGATATGACTAAATTTGAGGAAAAAAAGGCGGTGTTCAAAGCGTGTGCCGACTATTTGAACCAAAAATACGGGGATGTTATTGAATGTACAGTAGAGGATTCCTACTATAATATGAAGGAAAAAATTATTCCTCATATGCATGTAGTGGAACTTGCTAAAAAATCCATGGAAGAACTTGGTATTGAGCCTCAAATAAATCCTGTCAGGGGAGGTACTGACGGTGCCAGATTGTCTTATATGGGACTTCCTTGTCCGAATATATTTACGGGGGGTATGAATTATCACGGAAAATATGAATTTATACCTACATCGTGGATGAAAAAAGCATCCGAGCTTATAGTCAGGATAATTGAAAATAATGTTAAATATAGAAACGGGAGATAGATATGATAGAAAGAAAAGATGTGGATATAAAGGAAACTTGGGATTTAAGCCTTCTTTTTAAGACAGAGCAAGATTATGAAAAGGCCCTTAAGGAGCTTGGGGAAGAGGTAGATTTATTTCTTGAAAAGTATAAGGGAAAGCTTTTATCGGCAAGGATGGTAAATGAGTCCTTAAGTGATATGAGGAAGATAAGAAAGCTTATAGAGTGGGTATCGGCATATTCAAGACTTGACGTTGAGGTAAATGTATTAAACAAGACTGCGGTTGAAAGGGAGGCAAATGCGAATATTGTATTTGCAGACTTATTTGCTAAATTAGCCTTTTTTAATTCAGAAGTTTCCATGTTGGATGAAAAAATTTTGGAAGAGGCAGCTGAATGTGAAGAAGATAAGCTTATAATAAAGAAAATATTGAAAGATAAAAAACATATGCTTACCAAAGAAGCTGAAGAAGTTTTAGCAGCTTTAAATAACAGCTTGGATTTTCCTTATCAGAGTTATAATGACATTAAGTTTAGAGACATAAGGTTTCCTAATTTTAAGGTAGGAGATACCGAATATGAAATGACCTACAATTCTTTTGAGGGAGGATTGGAAACTCATCTTGACAGGGGTGTAAGAAGAAAGGCCTTTAGGGTATTTTCAGATGAACTTAGAAAATATCAAAATTCTACAGCATCAGCCTATAACGCACAAATTCAACAGGAGAAGACCATATCTAAACTTAGGGGATTTGAATCCGTTTTTGATTATTTGTTGGATAAGCAGGATGTGTCCATGGAATTATATAACAGGCAAATTGATGTAATCATGGAAGAATTGGCTCCACATATGAGAAAGTATGCTAAGATTGTGGCAAGGGTTCATGATTTAGATATGGTAAAGTACGAAGATCTTAAGTTGGAACTTGATCCTTCTTTTTCTCCTAAGGTAAGCTTTGAAGATGCTAAAAATTATATATTGGACGGACTTAAACTTTTAGGTCCTGATTATAGAAAAATACTTGAAAAAGCCTTTGAAAATAGATGGATAGATTATGCTCAAACTTATGGTAAGAGGACGGGGGCTTTTTGTTCAGATCCTTATGGAGCAAGCTCTTTTATACTTATGTTTTTCTCGGAAAGTATGAGCGACTGTATGACACTTGCTCATGAACTTGGACATGCCGGACATTTTCAACTTACTCATGCAAACCAAAATATTTTTAATTCAAAACCGTCCATGTATTTTGTGGAAGCTCCATCCACTACAAATGAGCTTTTGGTTGAAAATCATCTTTTGGATATTGCAAAGGATGATAAGAGGATGAGAAGATGGGTTATTTCCCAAATGATCTCCAAGACTTATTACCATAATTTTGTTACTCATTTCTTGGAAGCCTACTATCAAAGAGAGGTATATAGGCTTGTGGACAAGGGACAAAGCCTTGATGCCGATAAGTTAAATCAAATATTCAGACAAACTCTTGAAAAATTCTGGGGGGATGCTGTTGAACTTACAGAAGGAGCTGAACTTACATGGATGAGACAACCTCATTATTATATGGGGTTATATCCATACACATATTCTGCAGGGCTTACAAT
>JAEXBH010000027.1 GCA_023394215.1 Bacillota bacterium
ATGTAGCTTTGGGTGGAAGCCTTTATCAGGATTTAAAAAGTCAAATGGATACGGATATTGTGCATTCGCCCGAAAAATTTATTTATGACTTGTCTCATTTAGTGGTTAATGAAGAAAATACTCTATTTTCAAAGGTTTTTGAAGAAGATTTTTATGTAAACAGCATGCATCATCAAGCTATAAAAGATTTGGCGAGCGGGTTAAAAGTCGGACAAAGATCAAGGGATGGGGTGATAGAAGCAATCTACGCCCCCGATAGGCAATTTTTTGCAGGTATTCAATGGCACTTGGAGATGTATCCATCAGATTTAAAAGAATATTATCAATTAATGAAAGCTTTTTTAGATAGCATCAGATAGAAAAATAATATAAAGACGCTTCATTTTAAGATGAAGTGTCTTTTTCAGCTTTAAATGGAAAGTAAACTTGACATTTGTTTAAGATGAAATTATAATATATGTAAAGTTAGCTTTCCGTTACAGGAGGAGGTGTAAAGTGAAGAACAGACTTGAGGAAATTAGAAAAGAAAAAGGAATAACACAAGAAGAACTTGCTAATGCTCTTGAAGTATCAAGGCAGACGGTTGGTTCTTTAGAAAATGGAAGATATAATCCGTCAATTATGTTGGCATTCAAAATTGCAAGGTTCTTTGATTTATCAATTGAAGAAGTGTTTATTTACGAGGAGGATAAAAATGAAAAATAATAAAATATGGTATTTAGGATATTTAATAGGAATTTTCAGCTTGATTCTGGTGTTTACTCTTAAGCCGAATGAAGCCGTTAAAATTGCACTGACTTTTGTTTTTGGTATTAGTGTATCTGTTTCACATGTAAAAATTATGCACCATAAAATGATGGAGAAAGACTATAATTACAAAATCAGTGTAAATGATGAAAGAAATGAAAAGATAAGAGATAAGACAAATGCAATGATGGCCTTTATACTTATGCTTTTAATGGGAATGATTGCTGTCATTTGTATTTCGGTAAAAGCATATTTGCCGGCAGCTCTTTTAACAATTTCAGTTGGAGCTTCTCCGTTAATTATGTTTTTTATCAACAGATATTATGAAAAAAAATATTAAAATAAATTTTGCTCGATCCCTTAGGAATAGGTATTATAAGGCTAATTTAAAGTTGCTAAAACATAATTTATTTGCTAATTGTTTGTTTCGAAAGATTATTCGGATGATAAAGCGGTGGAAATTCATAAGATTAGTAAAGTTTCTAACTTAAGAGATGGAGATTTCGCAGGAAACAGCTTCGGAGTTGTTATGGCACTGTTTATATAGGGGTCTTTTAATCGTTTGAGAAAATGCTATAACGAAGATAGAATAAAGGCAAAACTTGGATATTTAAGTCCGGTTGAGTATAGAAAATTAAATGCATCATAGCTGCTATTTCACATAGGGGAAATATGTAGGACATACTTTATAGCTTGTATGTAAATTTTAGGAGGAACTAATGGACAAAGAAATAAAAACATCAGAGGCACAAAGAAAAGCATCCGACAAATGGGATAAAAAGAATAGACAGTATAAAACTATTAGAAGTTATAGAGCGGGTGGACTAAGGTATATAAAAGAGTATTCTACATTAGAAGATTTAGAAGATTTTAAGAAAGTAATAAAGGATAGAGAAAGGCAGCTAAGAGAAATATAAAATGGTCCTTAGTAGTACCTGTTGGTACTTGATAGCACCTTAAATCGTAAATATAATTATACTTAGGAAAGCGACAGCCACACAAAGGGAGGTCGCTTTTTTGCGTGGAAGATTACATGAGGTTATAGATGAAGGATAAAGGAAAATTAATAGGTAGATATAAAGAAGCCAAGAGGAGAAGGTTAAGGTAAGCTATCCTGATAAGAGATAACTAAGAGTGTCAATATTTTAAAAGATAAGGCATTTATAAAGTAGCCTCAGTAGTATATTTTAGGTTATATAGGACAAGATAAAAAATATAAGAAAAAGGCTTGAATTACACGATTTGTGTATTTCAAGCCTTTTGTTTATGGTGTCCAATCAGGGACTCGAACCCTGGACCCACTGATTAAGAGTCAGTTGCTCTACCAGCTGAGCTAATTAGACTTACGAACAAATAATATTATACATAAGGGTAGGGGATATGTCAAATTTTTTTTTGAAATAGAATTGTTTTTTATAAATTAAGCTGTGAAAGCTAAATTTATTGTTAAAATGTAACAAAAGATTTAAAAATATGATAAAAATAGCACAAAATTAGTGATTTTTTAATATAAAAAATGTATAATTAATTATCAAGGAGGTAGAGATGAAAAAAATAAAAAGGTTAGGTCTTCTGCTTTTGGTGTTTTTATTGTCTTTTCAATCGACAATTTATGCCAGCTTAGAAGATCAATTTATTGCAAATCATCAAATTGTTGGTGAAAATGAGGAGCTTGTTCGTGTTCTTGTGGAATTGGATTCCAAGGCGGACAGGCAAAGTGTCTTAAATAAGATAATGCAATTACAAGATACTGAATTCAGGAGAAGTTTTACGGCATCATTTAACGGTTTTTCCCTGACAATTCCAAGTAAGTTTGTAGGCAGATTGGCACAAATACCGGGAGTTAAGAGGGTAACTCGTGCCAAGTCTTATGAGAGGGCAACTGCTAAGAGTAAGCAGCTAACTCAAGCTTTGAAGGCAAGCAAAAATTATGGCAATGAAGGCGAGGGAATGGTAATATCCATTATAGATAGCGGGGTTGATTCTCACCATAAGGATATGTCAACACTTAAGAATCCTCAAAATGCGAAGTTGCCTGTATTTAAGGAATCAAGTGATTTTAATATCAAGGTTCCTTATGGATTTAATTTTGCCGATAATTCTTATAATTTTAAGGATTTGCCGGGAAAATCAGAGCACGGTATCCATGTTGCCGGTATAGCCGCTGCATCGGGTACATATGATGAAAATAATCCTTCATCAAGTGTTGAAGGGGTTGCCCCGCAAGCACAGATTTTGGCCATGAAGGTATTTACAAACAATCCAAATATAGGCTCGGCTTATGATGATGATATCATAGCTGCCATAGAAAAGTCTGTTGAGTTAAAGGCTGATGTCATTAATATGTCTTTGGGTTCTGCAAACGGATTTGTTGATAAGGACGATCCGGTACAAAAGGCAATCAATTACGCAGAAGAAAAAGGTATTTTAGTGGTAGTAGCTGCCGGAAATGATGCAACAGCCATTACGGAAGATGACGGAAATCCCGTGATGAAAAACAGCCTTGGCAGAACTATGAATGATATCGGCTTAGTTGGCGGACCTGCCACATCTGATGGAGCCTTGTCAGTAGCTTCTTATGAAAACAGTGCCTTGATTCAAAATGTTGCCACACTTTATGATCAAGATAAGGAACTTAAAAAATTTCCATTTACTCCCGACCAAGGGGATGTTGACGGAAATAAGTATCCTTTGGTTTATGTAGAATA